>JBAXFO010000632.1:0-3547 GCA_037139885.1 Planctomycetota bacterium | reverse complement strand
CCCCAATATCAACCGCCGCCGCTGCCGCCCTATGCGTGGCCGACCTACGCTCCTTACAACAACTACTCGCGCGTGGCGACGCCGAAGCAGTTCGCTCATAGCCAGTGGCCGTTCATTGGGCCGATGTACCCGTACCCGAAAGTTCCCCTGGGCTGGCGCCGAGTCACTCTCGAGTGGCAGGACGGCAGCTGGTGGTACGGCCGCGAGTCGAACAGCCATGATTGGTGGCGCGTTCGCTACTGGTAACCGTCCTTTTCACAACTTTCGAAACCCACGCAGCGGACGCTGTCGTGGGTTTTGTCGTTGTTGGACGATGCCGCGATCGACGACTCGATCCTTGTCGATCGCGACCGCTTGATAACCCAGCCAGCGCGGAGCGTTGTTGACGGCTCCGCCCGCGGCGTCGCGCGAGAAGGCGGGCAGGACGAGCCGGTTCGGCCGGACGAGATAGCACGGTTCGACCAGGCTCCCTCGTCGCCAGGCGGGATGGACATGCCCCATGACGACCGGTCCCTCGGGCAGCGTGCGATCGCCGTGTACGATGGTCCAGGCTCCCAACGAAAAGCCTTCGGGATGCATGGGGAGTCGGTCGCGGAAGTCGGCCCAGCGGCGGTCGTGATTGCCGGGAACGACGGCGCGTAATTCCAGTCCGCAATCGGCGATGCCGCGCCGAATCTGCTCGACAATCTCGGCATCGAGGCGAGCTTCGCACAAATCCCCCGCTACAACCAACGCGGCCAGGTCGAGCACGGCACAGGCTTGCTTCAAGGGGGCGAGTTGTTCGTCGAGCGAAACATGCGGGACGGCGTCGCCTGCACGGCGCCGCGCGTCGTTGTAACCCAGATGCGGATCGGCGAGAACGGCCGTCTTCGTCGGTTCGTGCACCGCCAAACGATACGGCGTCAGCATCCATTCCGATTCGCAGCGAAACATGGCGTGATCCTTCATCAACCCGCCTCGTGCCATTGTTTATGAACCGCTTCCTCACCGGCATCGAGCCAGGCCGAGGCGATGGGCGACGCTTCGGTCAAACAGCGAACGGCGATCGGCGCGAGGGCGATCGCTTGCAGGTGATCGTAAGCCGCGGCGGCGTCGCATACGCTGTCGCGCGTTTCGCGGCGTGCCTGGCGGATCAGAGCGAAATCGGGATCGACGGCGATAAGTTGATCGAACAGTCGGCGTTCG
The DNA here is from genome assembly GCA_037139885.1 of Planctomycetota bacterium. Lineage (GTDB taxonomy): Bacteria > Planctomycetota > Planctomycetia > Gemmatales > Gemmataceae > JAIEPT01. The sequence goes on along the minus strand of JBAXFO010000632.1, from coordinate 2,362 downwards.
ATCCAGTCGCGGCCGCCGACTTTCCGCGGTCCGCCGAGCGGTTGTCTCAAGACCATCAATCCGGTGCGGGCGATGTGGGCGAAGCGCGTGCGCGTCAAATCGCAGCCTTGCACGATGGCGCCGATCTCTTCGGGAAACGTCCGGGCGTCGAGCAACTGCCGCCAGGCCTCTTCTCCGAGGGGCGTATCGGTTTCGTGAAACAGCACGACGCCGAGCGTGACGGCGATGCTCATCGCCTTGCCGCCGAAGGCCTGCAATATTCGTTGTTGCACGACCCGGGCGAGGGCCTCGTTGGCGGCGGAGTGCAGCGGCGTGTGCAGGGCATATTCGAAACCGAAACCGCGATCGACGACTTCGATCAACATGGCCCGATGATGCGGCACTTCGCTCGCCGTTTCCTGAGCGAGCACGAAGGCCGCGAGTTCTTCGCATGCCAGGGGACCCAGGCCCAGTTCGCGAGCGAGATGGCGGTGCAGGGCGGGGGCGCCGTCGCGCAAAAACTCGGCGGCTTCGGCGCGCATCATGTAAAGCCGTCGGGCCAACGTTTCCGGGATGCGCACGAAGCCGCTCTGCCAGCGCGGGACGAGCGGGGAGCCGGTAGTATTGCGTACGATCAAATCGCGTCCATCAGTTTGCTGAAGAGTGAGGCATCGGCCATCGAGAAGGAAGCGGTCGCCCGGTTGCAAATGGGCCGCATACGATTCGTCGAGTTCCCCAACGACAACGCCTTCTTCGCCGACGCGGACAAGTCGCGGCGTTTCGGAGACGATGGTGCCGAGATTGCGGCCAATGAGCCGGGCCGTTCGTCGGGAGGTGACGGTGAAGAGGCCGTCGAGATTGTCGATGCGGGAGGGGAGCCACGAATCGCCGGCGGGGTTTTGGCCGCGCAGATAGCGAACGCAGGCGTCGAAGTCGTCGCCGGTAAGATTTCGGTAAGGATACGCGCGCCGCACCAACGAGAGGGCCGAATCACGCGTCCACGCCCGACCGATGCCCATGGCGACAAGATGTTGACAGAGAACATCGAGCGGTTGGCTGGGGATGGCGATGGGTTCGAGCTGCCCGAGCCGCCCCGAGGCCGCGGTCACGCCCGCTTCGAGAATTTCGCTCGCATGGCTGCACAGCAGCAGGCCCCGTTTCCAGGCGCCGGGCTGATGTCCCGCCCGGCCGAGCCGTTGCAGAAGCCGGGCCACATCGCCGGGCGGATGGACGAAGACGACGCCATCGACGCTGCCGATATCGATTCCCAACTCCAAACTGGCGCTGCTGACGACGGCCGCCAGTCGCCCTTCTTTCAGTTGCGTCTCGATCTCCCGGCGGCGTTCCGGGGCCAGGGAGCTATGATGCGTCGCGATCTGATGGACCCTCTCGGGTAGACGCCGCTGCAGCGCCCAGCCGATCCGTTCGCACAAGCCGCGTGTGTTGGCGAAGATGAGCGTCGTTCGATGGACGGCGATCTCCTGCACGATCCGTGCGACCACGCGTGCGACAAAGCCGGGGCTGGAGAGAGTCGCGTCGGGCAACGGTTCGATCGTTAAGGAGTATTTCGCATCGCTCGGAATCGCCACGACGTGGCATGGCCGCTTGTCGCCAACGAGAAAGCGGGCGACTTCCACGAGCGGTTCGCAAGTCGCCGAAAGCCCGACGCGCTGGAGGGGAGAGTTGTGGGCGAGGTCTTCGAGGCGTTCGAGAGACAACACAAGATCCGAGCCGCGTTTGCTGGACGCGAGGGCATGGATTTCATCGACCACGACCCAGCGCAGCGTCGCGACATGCCGGCGAAAATCGTCTTGCGTCAAGAGCGTCGCCAGGCTTTCGGGAGTGGTCCACAGCGCCTGCGGCGGCTCGGCTTTGTGAAGCCGTCGCTGTGCCGCCGACGTGTCCCCCGTGCGAACGCCGATGCGGATGGCTGGAGCGAGCGCCTCGAAGACGGGCCGTAAATTTTTGACCTGATCCGCGGCCAAAGCCTTGAGGGGAGTAATGATGATACCGCCGATGCCCTCGGTCGGCGTGTTTTGCAAGAGGGGCAAGAGAGCAGCCAACGTCTTGCCCGTTCCCGTCGGCGCGGAAATGAGGGCGGATCGACGTTTGGCGATGATCGGAAACGCCCCGCGCTGCACGGGCGTCGGTTCGCCGAATTGGAGTCGAAACCAGGCCGCCATCTCGGCCGACAAATGTCCTAGCGCCTCCTCACCCGGCGGCAGAAAACTCGTGAAGTGAATTTCAGCATCCAATGCTCGTGAACTCCGGAAGCGATGTCGCCCCGAATCATGGGGCGAGACGCTCAAAGAGATTTTAGCGGGCTCCGGCCCAATCGTGTTCGGCACGCCTTGTGCTTTCGGCGGTCGACGATGGTATCTGA
>JBAXFO010000631.1:0-3554 GCA_037139885.1 Planctomycetota bacterium | reverse complement strand
CTCCTGCGGAGAGCCGCGAACGATTACTTATTCAGTCCTAAAATTTTACGTAACGATGTGATGCAGATCTCCGCGACCTGTTTCGGGTCGGCGCGCCAGATCATCGGGTTCATCAATTCGAGCGACACATATCCCTGATAGTTCATGTCCCGTAAGAGCTGCACGATCGGCTCGAAGCGAAAATCGCCGTCGCCAGGCAGGATGCGGTCGGCGTCGGTCGCCAGTTCTCGGGCCACGCCGACGACATCGCAAAACTGCACATGCGCGAGCCGGTCGACGGTGAGGTGTTCGAAATCTTCGAATTTGCTCGGGCCCGTGTAGTAGTGAAAGATGTCGAAATTGACGCCGACGTTGGGTTCGCCGCACTGGGTCACGAGCGCGATGGCGGTATCGAGGCTGGAGCAAAATGTGTTCTTGCCGCGAAATTCGAGAGCGAGCGTGACGCCATACGCCGACGCCCATTGAGCGGCTTGCGCGAGCGAAACGACCGCTCGTTCCAGGGCGGTCTGATCGACCGTATCGACGAAGTCGGCGACGACGAGCATCGTGGGGATGGCGAACGCCTGGCAGATATCCAGGCGTTTGCGGAAGTGATCGAAATGAGCCTTACGGGCGTCCCCCTGCGAAAGAAGCAGGCCGCCTTGATACGCCGCCGCGGCGAGAGTCATGCCGCGGTCGGCGAGGATGGCGCGGGTGTCGGCCGCGCTCATGGTTTCGAGATGGACTTCGAGCTTCGTCAGCCAGACTTCCATGGCCGGGCAACCCGCCGAAGCGAAGTGTTCGACATCGTCCACGAACGTGCCGGGCATGGTCGTGGCTTCGCTGAGGCAGGGTCGCATACGGTAAATTCCAGGCCACGGTCGGCATCAGTCGCCGCGAAGGGAGACGTTGATGATCTTGAGCTTCTCGCGGACTTCGTACAGCGACGTCATGCCGAAATTCTTCGATTCCAGCAGTTCGTCGGCCGAGCGCATGACGAGTTCGCCGATGGTGTTGATGCCGAGGCGGTTCATGCACTTGCGAGCGCGGACGGAGAGATTGAGTTCGTTGACGGGCCGATTGAGCACGGCTTGTTCTTGCTCGCTCATCGCGGGAGCAGCCGAGAATCGGCGATCGTAACCGCCGCCGCCACCGCCGCCGCCGTCTTCAAGAGCCTGGCCCAGACGCAAACCTTTGACGCCGAGAATCTCTTTGATTTCGAGCAGCGAAGTCTCGCCGAAATTTTTGCTCGCCAGCAGCTGTTGCTCGCTGATGCGTGTCAGATCGCCGAGCGTGCGGATGTTCATCTTCTTGAGGCAGTTGCGGCTGCGGACCGAAAGCTCGAAATCGGTGACCGGCACTTCGAGCACCTGACTGAACCGCGAACTCGCGAGTTCTGCGTCGGGGTTGTAGTACATCGTCACGGAGGCCTGGGCGTCTTTCAAGAAGAGCCGGGCCTGTTCGTGGTTCGGATCGGCGTTGACGACCTTGCGATAGCAGTCGACGGCCTTTTCGTATTTTTCGCTGTCTTCATAAAGGATGCCGAGGTTGATGAGCAACCCGACATGCAGCGGCGGATGGTTGAGGCAGCGTTCGTAAAACTGGATGGCGTCTTCGTCGTTGCCGGCGAGATCGTTGGCATGGCCCAGCTGGAAGAGGGCGCCGGTGTGGCTGGGATCGAGTTCGATGGCCCGTTCCAGATGTTTGAGGCCGAGTTCGCGATGGCCTTCGCCCAGATGCAGGCTGGCGGTCTGGAAGTGGAACTCGGCATTGTGGCTGGCCTGATCTTCGAGCTTTTGCAGCAAAGCTTTGGCTTCCTTGACTTCGCCGCGGAGGCGATGGATGCCGGCTTTCTGCAGTTGCACCTGGCTGGCGGTGTAGCCGGCTTTCTCGGCCCGGTCGAAGGCTTTGAACCCTTCCTCGAGATCCTGGCGTTCGAGATACGACTTGCCGAGATAAAATGCGGCCAGGGCGCCTTCGGCTTGCTTTAAGTTGTCGATCGCTTCGCCGAGATGCCCCAGGAAGAAGTTGACGATGCCGATCTTGAGGTTGAGCTTTTTGGCGGCGGGGCCGCTGAGGGTTTCGAGTTTCTTCTTGAGGACGTCGTTGACGTCGCGCAAGGAGCGGTACTGAGTTTTCCCCTGGGCCAGGCCGTCGCGCAACCGCTGGACCGTTCCCGCATCGCAGTCTTCACGTTCGACGAGCAGCGCCTTGAGATCAATCAACATCGTTTCGACCATGGACATTCCACCCCTTCGAGTTCAATCCAGCCCGACCCGGAAGATCATACAATTTCAATGCCCGGCGAGCATTTACCATGCCGCGACGACGGGCGAAATGAAATTATACGGATCAACCGCCCGCGAGCAAGTCGGTTCGCCGCGATGGCGGGCATCCCCGGAAACGGGGCAAGTCCGGTAACCCTTGGGCTTCATGAAAAAATCCAAAACCAACGACCTGCCCGCCTGTTACGCTCTCGTTCATTCGGGCCTCGAAGAGATCGCCTCCGAGGAGATCGCCCAGGACTTCGGCGGCACTGTCAAACGCGCCGATCGCAGCATCGTCGTCTTTCGCATGGCCGAGATCGAACGCTCGCTCTTCAACCTGCGGACGACCGAGGACATTTACCTCTACGGCTGGGGCACCGACACGCTCACCTACCGGGCCGACGATCTCGAAAGCATTCGCCGCTGGACGCAGCGCGACGTCGATTGGGCGAAGCTCTTGCAGATCCATCACACGATGCGCACGAAGCCTTCGGGCAAGCCGACGTTCCGCCTCGTCGTGCAAATGACCGGCGAGCACGGCTACCGCCGCATCGACGCGAGCAAGGCCTTCTGGAAAGGTCTGCAAGGGCATCTCCCTTCAAGCTGGCGCGAGGCCGAGGAAAACGCCGCCATCGAATTTTGGATGTCGATTCACGGCGACACAGCGATCTCGGGCATTCGGCTTTCCGATCGCACCATGCGGCATCGCACCTATAAGTTCGAGCACTTCGCCGCCTCGCTGCGGCCCACGGTGGCGGCGGCCATGGCGCGGCTGGCGAACATGAAACCGAAGCAGACGATCGTCGATCCGTTTTGCGGAGCCGGGACAATTCTCGCGGAGGCCTGGCTGCTGCTCAAACGTCTCGCGGGGGGCCGGCTTGAAGAGTGGACGCCGACGCTCAAAGGGGGCGATATCGACGCGCACCATTTAAAGGCCGCGGAAACGAATCTGCGGGGCGTGGGCGATTTCGATCTCAAGAAATGGGACGCCCGCCGACTGCCGCTCGAAGATCAAAGCGTCGACCGCATCATTTCGAATCCGCCGTTCGGCAAGCAGATCGGCACGCCGGAGGAAGTGGTGCCGCTGTATCACAAGAGCGTCGGCGAGATGCACCGCGTGCTCAAGCCGGGAGGAATTGCGATTTTGTTGGTGAGCGATGTGGCGGCGATGAAGGACGCGATTCGGATGGTGCCGTGGAATCAGTTGCACTTCGTGCCGATCCGCATCTTGGGGCAGCCGGCGGTGATCTTGGGGTATCAGAAGGCACGCTAAGCCTGCGTGCGCTTGTCCGATGTTCGCGGCTCTCC
>JBAXFO010000630.1:0-3562 GCA_037139885.1 Planctomycetota bacterium | reverse complement strand
AAGGGGATCGTCGATCCCGTCGACGATTTCCGCGATTCGAATCCCTCGGCGAACGATGAATTGCTCGATGCCCTGGCGAAGGATTTCGTCGCCAAGAAATGGGACCTCAAACACGTGATCCGCACGATCGTCAATTCGCGGACGTATCAGTTGAGCGCTCAGACGAACGAGTTCAACAAAGACGATAACAAGTATTTCTCCCATGCCGTCACGAAGCTGCTCACGGCCGAGCAATTGCTCGACGCGATTTGCGGCGTCACCGAGCGGCCCGAGATTTACAAAGGCTATCCCGCCGGCACGCGTTCGGTGCAACTGACCGATGGCGAAGCGAACCATCCGTTCCTCAAGGCGTTCGGCCAGCCGGCTCGCGAACTGGCCTGCGAATGCGAACGCGAAGGCGAAAGCAATCTCGCCCAGGCCCTGCAACTCATCAACGGCGCGACGGTCAACGACCGCCTCCGCGACCCGGCCAACCGCATCGGCAAACTGCTCGACAAGAAAACCCCCGAACCCGAGATGCTCAAAACGCTTTTCCTGGTGACGCTGTCGCGCCCGCCGAGCGCCGCCGAATCGACCGCGATGCTCGGTCACGTCGCCGCAGCCATGGATAAACGCAAAGCCTGGGAAGACGTGCACTGGGCGCTGATCAATTCGAAGGAATTCTTGTTCCGCCATTGATCAATTTGTACAGACAATTCCCGTAGGGTGGGTTGAGCCAGCAGGCGAAGCCCACCAAAAGGTCCAAACGCATTCCCCATCGCGAAAACCGACGAGGGATTGGGCGTCAAACCTTTTGGTGGGCTTCGCTCCGCTCAACCCACCCTACAAGATTTCTTGTACATCTTGTTAGTCCTGTCAAAAATGCGATTTGCCCCGTTCTCCCCCAGGCCGCGCTCTTCGAAGACGCTTCTCCCCGCTGTTCGGTAGAATGGCAATCTTGGTTCTACGTGAGCCGCTCGATCGGGCCTGCCAAAAGTTTCTATCAGGAGTTTGTCCATGATCGTCGTCATGAAACCCGACGCTTCGTCGAAGCAGGTTGATCACATCGTCACCGAGATCGAACGCCTCGGGTTGCGTGGGCATATCATCGTCGGCACCGAGCGGACGGTAGTAGCGGCTCTTGGCGAAAAACGCGATGGCGCCAAGCAGGCTCTGGAGACTTGTCCTGGGGTGGAGAAAGTCATGCCGATCTTGGCTCCGTACAAGATGGCCAGTTTCGAGGTGAAGAAGGAGCCGACGTGCGTCGAGGTTCTCAACCTGAAAGTCGGCGCGGGGAAGATCGGCGTCATTGCGGGGCCATGCTCGGTCGAAAGCCGCGAGCAGATCTTGATGGTGGCCCAGCAAGTGAAGGAAGCCGGGGCGACCGCTCTCCGCGGCGGGGCGTTCAAGCCGCGCACAAGTCCTTATAGCTTTCAGGGCATGAAGGAAAAGGGCCTGGAACTGTTGGCCGATGCGCGGGCGGCCACGGGACTGGCGATCGTCACTGAAGTCATGGCCTCCGAGCATGTCGCCATGGTCGCGCAGTATGCGGATGTCTTGCAAGTCGGCGCCCGCAACATGCAAAATTATCCCCTGCTCGAAAAAGTCGGCGAGTCGGGCAAAGTCGTCCTCCTCAAACGAGGCCCCTCGGCCACCATGGACGAATTTCTGCTCGCCGCCGAGTACATCCTCAAGACCGGCAACCCCAACGTCATGCTCTGCGAACGCGGCATCCGCACCTTCGAAGACCATACGCGCTACACCTTGCCCCTGGCGACGGTCCCGTACCTGCATCAGACGACGCACTTGCCCGTCGTCGTCGACCCCAGCCACGGCACCGGCAAGGCGAGCCTGGTCGCGCCGATGGCCGCCGCCTCCATCGCCGCCGGGGCCGACGGGCTGATCATCGAAGTCCATCCCGATCCCGAAAAGGCGGTCAGCGACGGTTATCAATCGTTGACGCCCGCAGCCTTCGCAGCGCTCATGACGGAATGCCGAAAAGTCGCCACGGCCCTGGGGCGATCGATGTAAAGCAACCGCGCCGCCTTCGTCGCACGTTTGCCCGCAGGCGTGGAATGCTGCCTCCGCTTGAAATCGCGTTGATGCCTGCGATTGCGCCCCGTATACTTGGAGGTGGAGGGATCCGCCCACCACCCACCCGCACGGACGCGTGGCCTTCGGCTTTCGCGCGATCAATTCCTCGAGGCTCCGCATGAAACGGCTTGTCGCCCTCGGTTTGATGGTCCTGTTCGGCTCCACCGTCGCGGCGGGCGATTGGCCTCAATGGCGCGGGCCGAAACGCGATGGCGTCTCCACCGAAACCGGTTTGCTCAAAGAATGGCCGAAAGACGGCCCGAAACTCGTTTGGAAGTATCCCGACGCCGGGCTCGGCTTTTCCGCCGTCGCCATTCGCGATGGCCTCCTTTATACCCTCGGCTCGCGTCAAGACGACGAAGTCGTACTCGTTCTCGACGCGGCCACGGGCAAGGAGCTCTGGACCGCCAAAATCGGCCCCATCTACACCTTTCAGGGCAATGTCTGGGGCGATGGCCCGCGCAGCACGCCGACGCTCGATGGCGATCGGCTCTTCGCTCTCGGAGCTCAGGGCGACTTGGTCGCGATCGATTTGACCAAGAAGGCCGAGATCTGGCGCAAGAATCTCATCAAAGATTTCGGCGGCGTCATGATGACCGAATGGGGCTACAGCGAATCCCCTCTCGTCGTCGGCGACATGGTCCTCGTCACCCCCGGCGGCAAGAAGGGACTCGTGGTCGCGCTCGACAAAAAGACCGGCGCCCTCCTCTGGCAGTCGAGCGAAGTGACCCACAAGGCCCCGTACAGCTCGATCATGCCCGCCACGATTCACGGCGTGCCGCAATTGATTCAACTCAGTTTCCAAGAGCCCGCCGGCGGGTTCGTCGACAGCTTCGACGCCAAAACCGGCAAGCTCCTCTGGCAGGCTCCGATCTTCAAGGGGAGCAATTACGCCATCTGCCCCACGCCCATCGTGAAAGACAATCTCGTTTACGTCACCGCGGGTTACGGCGGCGGCTGCCATACCTTTGAGATCGACGACAAATTCAAGGTCAAAGACCTGTTCAGCAAGGCGGCCCAGAAGAAAGTCAAGAACACGCACGGCGGCGTCGTCCTCGTCGACGGCAAGATCTACGGGCACTCCGAGCGCAACGGTTGGGTTTGCCAGGACCTCAAGACCGGCGCCATGGATTGGGAAGACAACGTCACCTTCGAGACGAAGAGCGGCTCGATTTTGGCCGCGGACGGCATGTTGTATCTCTATGGCGAAGAGGGGAATGTCGCTCTGGCGAAGGCGACGCCCGAAGGCCCGACGCTGAGCGTGGTGAGCGAATTCAAGCTGCCGGAGCTTTCGAAGTATCCGAAAATGCGCGACACCAGCCGGCAGAGCAAGGCGTGGAGCCATCCGGTGATCGCCAACGGCAAGCTGATCATTCGCGACTGCGAATTCATCTATTGTTACGATGTCAAGAAGTGAACCCTTGTGCTAAGTCCTCGCCGCCCGATGATTTCCGCGGGTTTAGATGGATATGCTTCCGCCGAACGCCAG
>JBAXFO010000629.1:0-3563 GCA_037139885.1 Planctomycetota bacterium | reverse complement strand
AGGATTCGAGAATCGTCCCCTTCGATTTTAGACGGCCATGGGGCGATTTGGCTGCCTCGCCCCAGCGAAATTTTCGCCGCCTTCTCCAATTGACAACCCTTTCCGTCTGTCGTAGAGTACTTTGCGTTGGAAAGCAAATATACGACTCTTTGCCGAGGGGGATCTCCATGTGGAACGCGATTCGAGCCATCGACGACCTCTTACGTGGCGAGGCCACCCGCCTCTCGAAGCTGAAAGCCGGGCCGTTCAATGTCCCCGCGGGGGGCTTGACGGCGCTCGTGATTCTCCTTGGAGCGTTTCACGGCTTCTGCATGGGCTGGCTGTCGTTGTTCGCGACGGAACCGGTTTTCGCTCAAGTCTTCGCTTCCATGGTCAAGGTGCCGGCGTTGTTCCTCTTGACGCTCCTCGTCACGTTTCCGTCGCTGTATGCCTTCAACGCCCTGGTCGGTTCGCGCTTCGGCTTGCCGAACCTCTTTCGGCTCTTGATCGCTTCGATGGCCGTGATGGTCGCGGTGTTGGCGTCGTTCGGGCCCATTGTCGCGTTCTTCTCGATCACGACGTCCAACTATCCGTTCATGGTCTTGCTCAATGTCCTTTTCTGCGCCATCGCCGGCGGCCTTGGACTGGCGTTCTTGCTGCAAACGCTGCAACGCCTCACGCTTCTCGAAACGCCGCCGGAAGAACCCACGACGTTCGTGCCGGTCGCACCGGAGCCCATGGGGGCGCTCGACAAAATGCAGGGCAGTATTCTCGGGAAGAACGTGAAGATCGTTTTCGGTTGTTGGATTATCGTCTACGGACTTGTCGGCGCACAGATGAGCTGGGTGTTGCGCCCGTTCATCGGCAATCCAGATCAAGATTTCGCCTGGTTTCGGCCGCGCGAATCGAACTTCTTCGAAGCCGTCATCCGGGCGTTCGTCCAACTCTTCTCGTGAAAGGCGGCCCGGCATGACGCTCGCATCGTGGCTCGCCCTCGGCACGCGCTTGCGCGTTCAAGTCGACGCGATTTTGCGGGGGCCTGCGGCGACCGCGCCGCGGCCTCTCGGCGCCAGCGTGCTGCGTCTTGTCGCCTGCACGCTGTTCTTCGGATCGTTTTATGGCGCCGTCATGGGCAGCTTTGGCGGCGTCGCCCATGAACATGGCTGGCAGATCGTCATCTCGGCGATCAAGATGCCGCTTCTCCTGCTGGCGACGTTCGGGCTCAGCTTGCCGAGTTTCTTCGTACTGAACAATCTTCTGGGAGTCCGCAACGATTTCGATGCCGCCCTGCGCGCCCTCGTGAGCGGTCAGGCGGGCGTGACGATCGTTCTGGCCGCGCTCGCGCCGTACACGCTCCTCTGGTATGCGTCGTCGGCCAGTTATTCCTGGGCGCTTCTGTTCAACGGCGGCATGTTCGCGATCGCCAGTCTGGCCGGGCAGATTCTCGTGCGTGTTTGGTATCGGCCGTTGCTCCGCAAATCTCCCCGCCATCGCTGGCTCTTGCGAGTTTGGCTCGTCACCTATGTCTTCGTCGGCATCCAAATGGCTTGGATTCTTCGCCCTTTCATCGGCGATCCCGACACGCCGCTGCAATTCTTCCGCACCCAAACCTGGGGCAACGCGTATGTCATCGTCGGCAAATTGGTCTGGGAAACGTTGCTGGGCCGCTAGCGAATGGCGACGCGTTCGAGGGCTCCATGCGGCTACCTAGTTCGTCGCACCGACTGAATTTTCGGGCGCTATCGTTGCAGGTAGCCCGACGCGTGAGCGAGGGTTGACGGCATCCCTCGCTCACGCGTCGGGCTTCCAGGGATGGCCTCGGAACCCGAAAATTGAGCTTGGACGACGCACTAACGGAACAGCTCCCAACGGCGTTCATCAATCCTCACTCCAAACGCCGGATTGCATGGTTTGAGTCCTTGACGGGGGCGATCGTGACGGGCGCGAAACGTCTTTAAACCTTGCTATGCGCGGTGAGGATTTGATCCTTTTCGAGGACGCCCCCGCGTTGGTCGGTGAAGGGCCACATAAGGAGTTCTTTGCGGGTTTCGCGGTGGGGCAAGCCGAGGTTGTGGGCGAATTCGTGGCCCAGGCAGAGGGCGAGGTCTTTGCCCGCATCGTCTTCGAAGATGACGCCCGTGCCGCCGATGTTGTCGACTTCGGCGTCAGTGTCGCCTTTGCCCGGTTCGTAATCCCAAACGAAGAAGACGTTGATGCGGGCGTGGGGGACGCTGTAGTTACGCAAGAGCGGCAGGAACTCGCCTCCCATTTCTTTGTAGGTGACCGGATCGCCCCAGTTTTCCTTGGTCGGCAGGGCTTTCGAATGAATCACTTCGAAGGTGATGTTCGCCTGCGGTTTGAAAACGCGGTTGATCTCTTCGATTAACGTCTTCTCGTCGCCGGGGAGGCGTTTGGTTTTGTGTTTGGCTTTGTCTTCGACGTAGTGGCAGGCCACTTTGACGATCTTGGGGACGAGGACGGTGAAATCGAGCAGCGGACGGCGGATGCCGAAGATGTCTTCGCCGAGGATTTGGCCGTTGCCGGGGAGGACGCCGACGACGACGATTTCTTGATCGTCGCGGGCGACCATGATTTCCTCGACCCAACGATTGGTTGCGGGGTCGACGAAGAAGATGCGAGTGGGGTCGGACGAGTGAAGCTTCCAGCCGGAGCCGTGAACGATGCGGATGATCGTGGGTTCGAAATAGGGAATCATCTTCCAGCGCGGCGTGGGGGCGGGGTCGAAGCCGTCGCGGTGATTGAACCAGTTACGGCGGCGGAATTCGGGGATGTCGAGATTCGGGCCGGAGACGAAAACGGCGACGGCGCGATCCTCTTCGCTTTCGCTGCCGTCGAGACGACCGAAGGCCGCGGCTTCCTCCTCGCCCACCCAAGTCCGCGAAAGCTGATTGGCGGCGACGCCATGCTGTTTGAGAAACGTCTCGGCGGCTTCGACGCGGCGCTGCGAGAGCTGCATGTTGTAGCTGGCCGCGCCGCTACGGCTGGCGGCGCCTTTGAGAGCGATCGTGAATTTGCGGGCCCGCGTGAGGAGCGGCACCACGTTCGTATCGAGCCATTTCTGATGCTCGGCTTTGAGCTGGGCGTCGTCGATGTCGAAATTGTAGAGCAGAGCGAAGCGGCCGCTGACGTTTGAGGTCGGGGGCCTCTCCATCACTTTTCCCGGGCCGGTGGCGACGCGCATGATCGGGGTCCTTTCGGGGGGCGATGGTGACGTTTGTCGAATGCGGGTTGAACCACAGAGACGCCGTAGTGTGTTGAGGCTTCCTGAAAATCGGCTTCTGGGTCTCCATGAGGGTATGCGTTTCTTGGGCGCGAAGCGGCAGAGAATTCTCAAGAATTCGGGAGCGGACGGCCGACGATGCGTTCGTGCGCTTCGAGATACTTGGCGCGCGTCTTTTGCACGATGTCGTCGGGCAGCGGCGGAGGGGGGCTGTTTTTGTCCCAACCGCTGCCGTCTAACCAGTCGCGGACGAATTGTTTGTCGAATGACGGCGGAGCCGAACCGGGCCGGTACGAATCGAGGGGCCAATAACGGGAGCTGTCGGGCGTGAGAACTTCATCGA
>JBAXFO010000628.1:0-3564 GCA_037139885.1 Planctomycetota bacterium | reverse complement strand
TGCAGATCAACAATCAGGGCAAGCAACCTTTTCGGCTGCGTTTGGCCAGCATGGATCCCAACTACTATCCGCCGCTGGAAGCCGCGTTTGCGTGCCACTACCGCATCGGCCGGCGCTTGCTCGGTTATGGAGCGCTGGCCTGGTTCTTCCTGCCGCTGATCCTGCTGATTCCCTTCAAAGTGCTCGGCGCACGCTACGCCAATCGCCGCATCAACGAATTCTTCGAATCGCAGGGCATCGGCTGGGGCCTTATTCGTGCGGGCCAGGAACTGACGGGGTTCGTGTTCACGTCGCTCGATGAAGGAACGAAACAGCTGACGGTTCGTTTGCAAGGCGAGGAGGGGCCCAAGGACTTCTTCTTCTCCATGGCCGTCCCCGGGCTGCGGGTCGATCATGGTGATAAAGAATTTCTCTTGTTAGGCGAAGCGCACGACGCCGTCGACTGCGATGAAGCCGAGTTACGGCGCCGGCTGGCCGCCTTGCCGCGCTGCACGACGAACAAGAAAGGCGCCCGCGAAGGCGACCCGCTCAACCTCGTGGCCGTCGGCGATTTCCACACGCTGCTCACCGGCTTCGGCGCGCGCTGGGACGAAACCGAAACGATCAGCCTGAAGTCGTGCTGGAAAACGTTCAAGGCGTTCTTTCTGAAAAGCTCGTACCGATATTCTCCCGTCAGCGCTCTTTACTACTCCGGCCGCTGCCAGGACTTCTCCCTTCAGAAAGCCCGCCAAACGATCAATCAACGGCTGCATTTGCGTTTGTGGATGACGCCGCTCCGCTTTCACGGCAAACCGGTTTGGATCGGCCAGATCAGCCGCGACATCGGCGTTCGCTTCACGGCCAAGACCTGGAACCTGACGACGCACAAGATCGACCCGGATGTCGACGACGCGCGCGATTATCTGCTCGACGACCTCATGGAAGCCGGCCGTGTCGCGCTTGTGGGCTATGCCTCCGGCGCGGGGGAAGCGGCGGCGGCGGCTCCGCGCCATAATCTCACGGGGGATTCGTATTTCACCGACGGACTGCGCGCCGTCGCCGTCTTCGCCGAATCGCGCACGACGGTCAAGTATTTGCAATGGGATTGAGCGAACGATCCACGAGGCCGCCGCTCACGCCAACAATTCGCGGATGACGTTGCCTTCGACGTCGGTTAGACGGAAGTCGCGGCCGCTGTAGCGGTAGGTGAGGCGTTCGTGGTCGAGGCCCATGAGGTGGAGCATGGTGGCGTGCAGGTCGTGGCAGTTCATGCGGCTTTCGACGGCGGCGAAACCGAAGTCGTCCGTCGCGCCGTAGGCCATGATTGCCGTCGCCCCAAGCAGTGAGATCGATGCCGCGAGTCGCGCCGGTGATCGTCAAACAGACCGTGAGAATTAAAGCGAAGACATTCGTCTCATGAAACGCGACGACGACGATGCTGCGGACATTCGGGAGTCCGGTCGCGCCGAAAATCGGCGCAAATGTCATACCGTAGCGGCGGCAAGTCGCTTGGGGAAATACGATCTTTTCGCACCGGCGCTGGCGGCCGCATTCATTCGATCCTTCGCATGCCTTCCCTAAAGGCTTGTTTGGTGCACGAAAAAACCCCAGGCGCTTTTCCGCCTGGGGTTCGTCGGTTTGCCGTCGACCTTTTAACGTTACTTCTTCTCAGTGACCGCCTCAGCGAGTTCCGCGACTTCGGGTCCGGTCGCTTCGAAGACGAGACGGCCGTCGGCGACTTTGACGACGATCTTGCTCTTGCCTTCGAAGTTGCCGCGAAGCAGATCTTCGCTGAGCGGGTCTTCGAGGTTGCCTTCGATGGCGCGACGTAGAGGACGGGCTCCGTACTCGGTGTTGGTGCCGTTCTTGATGAGGAACTCTTTCGCTTCGTCGGTCAGCACGAGCTCCAGGCCTTTTTCGCGGAGCCGCTTCGACACCTTGCTGAGCTCGATGTCGATGATGTGCTTGAGGTCGCCCGAGTTCAAGCTGCGGAAGACAATCACGTCGTCGACGCGATTGAGGAACTCGGGGCGGAAATTCTTGGCCATCTCTTCCTTGAGCATGTCCTTCATCTTCTGGTAGTTGGCGGCTTCGTCCTTCTTGCCGATGAAGCCGAAGTTCTGCTTGCCGATGATCTGCTCGGCGCCGATGTTGGTCGTCATGATCAAGATGCAGTTCTTGAAATCGATGGTGCGGCCGACATTGTCCGTGAGCCGGCCTTCTTCCATGATCTGGAGCAGCGAGTTCCAGACGTCCGGATGGGCCTTTTCGATTTCGTCGAGCAGCACAACGCTGTACGGCCGACGGCGGATCTTCTCGGTGAGCTGACCGCCTTCTTCGTAGCCGACGTAGCCCGGAGGAGCGCCCCAGAGCCGGCTGACGTTGTGCTTCTCCTGGTATTCCGACATATCGATCTGCACCAGGGCGTTTTCGTCGCCGAACATGAACTGAGCGAGCCGTTTGGCGAGCAACGTTTTGCCGACGCCCGTGGGCCCGGCGAAAATGAAGCTGCCGATCGGACGCTTCGGATCCTTCAAGCCGGCCCGGCTCTTACGCACGGCCTTGGCGATCGCGGTGATCGCTTCGTGCTGGCTGATGACGGTCTTGTGCAGTTCGTCTTCCATGCCGAGCAAGCGCTTGGTCTCGTCGGCGCCGATACGAGCGAGCGGCACGCCGGTCATCTTGTTGACGACCTCGCGAATCACTTCCTCATCGACGACGCCATCGGTCTCCTTCGACTTCTCGCGCCATTCGCGGATCGACGTTTCCTTCTTCTTCTTGAGCTTGTCGGCCTGATCGCGAAGATGGGCCGCCTTCTCGAAATCTTGCTCGGCGACGGCCGCTTCCTTTTCCTGGTTCAGCTGTTCGATCTGGCCGTCGAGTTCTTTCAGATCCGGCGGTCGGGTCATCGCTTTGAGACGCACGCGGGCGCCGGCTTCATCGATGACGTCGATCGCCTTGTCGGGCAAGCAGCGGCCGGTGATGTAACGATCCGACAGATCGACCGCTTCCTCAAGAGCCTCGTCCTTGATCTGGACGCGGTGATGAGCTTCGTACCGATCGCGCAACCCCTTGAGGATTTCGAGGGCTTCGACCGTGGACGGCGGATTGACGATAATCTGCTGGAAGCGGCGTTCGAGAGCGCCGTCCTTTTCGATGTATTTGCGGTATTCATCGAGCGTCGTGGCACCGATGCACTGGATTTCGCCGCGAGCCAGAGCCGGCTTGAGCACATTGGAGGCGTCGATCGCCCCTTCCGCGCCGCCGGCGCCGACGAGCGTATGAAGCTCATCGATAAACAGGATGGTGTTCTTGGCACGACGGACTTCGGTCATGACGGCTTTGATGCGTTCTTCGAATTGGCCGCGATACCTCGTGCCGGCGACCATCATGGCGAGGTCGAGCACGACGATGCGTTTATCCCGCAAGAGTTCGGGGACGTTGCCATCGACGACCATCTGGGCCAGTCCTTCGACGATGGCGGTCTTGCCGACGCCGGCTTCGCCGAGGAGGACGGGGTTGTTTTTGGTGCGCCGCGACAGGACCTGGATGACGCGTTCAATTTCGTTCTGCCGGCCGATGACC
>JBAXFO010000627.1:0-3571 GCA_037139885.1 Planctomycetota bacterium | reverse complement strand
CCGCCGGCCAGACACGCACCGAGCGTTCGATTTCCGGCATCGTCCACGAAGCGCCCTTCGCATGCGGTTCGCCGGAACGCCCCGCTTGAATCCCATCGCTCATCATCCACCTGCAATTCGAAAAAACGACATGATCGCGGCATCCCTCGCCGCGCCTCTTCACCATAAGCACCGCTCGCGAATCGAAAAACGCATTCGCAACGAGCAGCCTGCAGGGCCTTCTAAACATCCAGTTCGTCGTTCGGTTCGGGAACGAACTCGACTGTGGCGAAGATCTCGGCAAGCGTCAGGGCCGCATCGACTTCCGGCAAAAGGATTGTCTTCTCAAGCCCCTCGAACGTTTCGCATGCAAAGCCATTCTCCGTCCGCCGAAAAACCCTGGCGACCGCGCTATCTTGTTCCACAAGAACGTAGACAGAAAGCGAAGAAATGGTCAGATACGCGTCTTTCTTCTCTCCCTCATCCGCGCGTCGTGTTGCTTTGGAAAGCACTTCGACGATAACGACAGGTTCGTCTTGAAATGACGAATGCGGATCGTTCGAGCGGCAAACGACCATCGCGTCCGGGTAATAAAAGCGCGTCTGGTTCGGAAGACGAACGCGAACTTTGGTGTCGGAATTGAAGGGCCGACATGGCTTGCCGCGAAGTTGATTGTGCAATGCCGCAAACACATTGCCCGAAATCGTGTTGTGCACGATTCGGGGCCCCGCCATCGCATACACGAAGCCGCCAAGATACTCGCGTTTGACGGACGCATGGATCTCGTCTGCGAGATAGGTTTCGACGGATACAGGATTTCGATTCCTTGCGGCGCTCATAACGACAACGTAGCGGAGGTCCGAGCGAGAAGCAAGTCGCGACTCATGAACGTCGCGTTCTCGGCTAGAGAATCACCTTACGGCTAAACGCGACGATGAACAAGCCCCACAGCAGTGTGCCCAGCAGGGCTTCGATCACGAGGGGACTCCCGCCGACGTGTGTCCTCTTTCTGAAGAAGCTAACAGCTAATAGCTGTTAGCTATTAGCTGTTTCCATTTACTGGAATTCGTTCTCCGGAAACCAGACTCACACCGGTTACTCGGATCGCTCGGGAGGAAATTCCGCAGAATCGAAGACTTGATCGAGCGGCAATGTCGCATCGATTTCCGGGAGGGAAATCGTCGATTCAAATCTGGCACAGACTTCACGGACAAACCGGTTTTCGACGCGACGAAAGACGATCACGGCCGGCGATTCCTGTTCGATGACGATGTATGCCAGCAGGGACGGAAGCGACAAGTACGTGTCTTTCTTTTCGCCCAGATCGATACGACGCGTTGACGGAGACAAAACTTCAACGACAACGACGGGATCATCATGAAACACGTCGCCAGGCGAAACGGGCGTGCATACGACGGACGCGTCCGGGTAATAGAACTGGGATTGCGTGCCGAGTTTGATGCGGATCTTGAAATCGGAGCTCAACGCGCGACACGATTTGCCGCGAAGCTGCGCGACCAACAGGCCGAGGACATTCGATGCGATCACCGAATGCTGGAACGTCGCTCCGGCCATCGCATGAACGACACCGCCAAGATACTCGTGCTTGGCGTCGGCTGCCGCCTCGAGAGCGAGATAATCCTCGACAGTGACCAAATCTTGTCGTTCCGCGGCATTCGACGTCGGCGTAATCCTCGGCGCACGGGAAGCAGCCACGGCGGTAGTCTATCGCGGAGGAAGGGGCGGCAGCAAGTTCGGACGGCGAGGATCTCGAACTCTCCGCGACGACGCGCACTTTTCGAGAGGTCATAGCGCATGAAAAGGGCCTTCCAGAGAAACCCCCGAAAGGCCCTTTTCGTTTTCGCGAGCATCGCCAGGTGTGCCGCTGGATATTACTTATTCCCTTCAGCCTTCTCCCCCAGCGCCGCTTGGGCGGCCGCGAGGCGGGCGATCGGCACGCGGAACGGCGAGCAGCTTACGTAGTCCATGCCGACCTTGTGGCAGAAGTGGACGCTGTCCGGGTCGCCGCCGTGTTCGCCGCAGATGCCGACTTTCAGGTGTTGGTTGTGCTTGGCCTTGCGGCTGTCGCGGCCTTTCTTGATGCCGATGGCGATGAGTTCGCCGACGCCGTTCACGTCGATCGATTGGAACGGATCGACCGGCAGGATCTTGTTGGCCAGGTAGGTCGGCATGAATCCCTTGATGTCGTCGCGGCTGAAGCCGAACGTCATCTGCGTCAGGTCGTTTGTGCCGAAGCTGAAGAACTCGGCTTCTTCGGCGATCTTGTCGGCCGTGAGGGCGGCGCGGGGCAGTTCAATCATGGTGCCGATCTGGTAATCAACCTTGACGCCGGCCTTCTTCATGCACTCTTCGGCCGTTTCGATCGCGCGCTTCTTGAGGATGATGAGCTCCTCGACAACGCCGACGAGCGGAATCATGATTTCGGGCAGAACGCTCTTGCCCTTCTTCTTGACCTCGATGGCGGCTTCGATGATGGCCCGAATCTGCATGTCGCCGATTTCGGGGAACACCAGCGGCAGACGGCAGCCGCGGAAGCCCATCATCGGGTTGAACTCGTGCAGTTCTTCGATGCGTTCCTTCACCTTGGCGACGGTCACGCCGGTCACCTTGGCGACTTCTTCCTGGCCCTTGGCGTCGTGCGGCAGAAACTCGTGCAGCGGCGGATCGAGCAGGCGGATGGTCACGGGCAGGCCGTCCATCGCTTCGAAGATGCCGACGAAATCTTTTTTCTGGAAGGGTTCGATCTTGGCGAGCGCCTTGCGGCGGCCTTCTTCGCTGGTGCTGAGGATCATTTCCCGCACCGAGGCGATGCGGTCTTCGCCGAAGAACATGTGTTCCGTGCGGCACAGGCCGATGCCTTCGGCCCCGAATTCGCGGGCCTTGAGCGCGTCGGCCGGGCTGTCGGCGTTCGTGCGAATCTTCAACTTCCGGCTCTTGTCGGCCCACGTCATGAGCGTGGCGAAATCGCCGGTCATGGTCGGGGCGATGGTCTCGACCTTGCCGATCATCACGTCGCCGGAGGTGCCGTTGATCGTGAGGAACTCGCCGGCCTTGATGACGTTAGTACCGATGGTGACGGTTTGAGCCTTCTCGTCGATCTTCACGGCTTCGCAACCCACGACACAGGGCTTGCCCCAACCGCGGGCGACCACGGCGGCATGGCTCGCCTTGCCACCTGTGCTCGTGAGGATGCCCTTGGCCAAGTGCATCCCGGCCACGTCTTCCGGGCTGGTTTCCTTCCGGACGAGCAGGATCGGTTCGTTCGGGTGCTTCGCGGCGAATTCCACGGCGGCTTCCGCGGAAAGGATCACCTTGCCGGAGGCGCCGCCGGGGCTGGCCGCGATGCCTTGGGCGACCGGTTTGACCTTCGATTTCGGGTCGAGTTGCGGTTGCAGCAAGTGGTTGAGCGAATCGGGCGGAACGCGCTTCACGGCGTCCGTCTCGCTGATCTTTGCTTCCTTCGCCATTTCGATGGCGATCCGCACGGCGGCCGTGCCGGTGCGCTTGCCCGAGCGCGTTTGCAGCATGTACAGCGTGCCGTCCTGCACGGTGAACTCGATGTCCTGCATTT
>JBAXFO010000626.1:0-3578 GCA_037139885.1 Planctomycetota bacterium | reverse complement strand
ATGCAGGGCGACGCGGGTGTGCGGCCCAAAGATCTCGCCCGAAGCGAGACGCGCGAGCATGGAATACGCGACTTGTCCGGCGGCGCCAGTGACCGCAACGCGAACGAGGGGGGAAGCCATTCGTCAATCTCCACGATTTGCCAGGGATGCGGTTCGCCAATACACCAATGTCATATGAACAAGATCGTTGAGCGGGGAGCGAGGCTGATGGACGAATGACGGATGACGGAGCGCCGAATGACGAAAGGCAGCGAACGGCTGCCGTCGGGGAAAACGATTCGTCAGTCGACTTAGCTCATTCTTTCGGCGTTGCGTCATTCGTCATTCTCGTCGCTTGCTCCGCTCGACACGTTTCCAATCGAAGGACACAGTCATGGTGAAAGTCGGCATTAACGGTTTCGGTCGCATCGGTCGGCTCGTGTTTCGGGCGCTCGTCGAACAGGGCTTGCTCGGCAAGACGATCGATGTGGTGGCCGTCAACGATCTCGTCCCCGCGGACAACCTCGCTTATCTGCTCAAATACGACTCGGTTCAGGGCAAGTTCGCCGGCACCGTCACCAGCGAAAAGTCGAAGCCCGATGTCGCGGAAGACGATGTCCTCGTCGTCAATGGCCACAAGATTCAGTGCCTGGCCGTGAAGGAAGGTCCGGCGGCGTTGCCGTGGAAAGCGCTCGGCGTCGAGTACGTCATCGAATCGACGGGTCTGTTCACCGAAGCCGAGAAGGCCAAGGGGCACATCACTGCGGGGGCCAAGAAAGTCATCATTTCCGCTCCGGCGAAGAATGAAGACATCACCGTCGTCATGGGCGTGAACCATGAGAAATACGATCCCGCCAAGCACAACATCGTCAGCAACGCAAGCTGCACGACGAACTGCCTGGCCCCGGTCGTGCATGTCCTCCTCAAAGAGGGCTACGGCATCGAAGAGGGCATCATGACCACCGTCCACTCCTACACCGCGACGCAGAAGACCGTCGACGGCCCCTCGAAGAAGGACTGGAAAGGCGGCCGTTCGGCAGCCATCAACATCATCCCGTCGACCACCGGCGCCGCCCGGGCCGTCGCCCTGGTTTGCCCCGAAGTGAAGGGCAAGCTGACCGGCATGGCCTTTCGCGTGCCGACGCCGACGGTCTCGGTCGTCGATCTTACGGTGAGGACCGTGAAGGGAACGAGCTACAAGGAAATCTGCGCCGCCATGGAGAAGGCGAGCAAGACCTACCTCAAGGGCATCCTGGCGTACACCGCCGACGAAGTCGTTTCCAGCGATTTCATTCACGACAACCATTCGAGCATTTTCGACGCCGGCAGCGGCATCGAACTCAACAAGAACTTCTTCAAGCTCATCAGCTGGTATGACAACGAATGGGGCTACTCGAACCGCTGCGTGGATTTGATTAAGTACATGATCGGGAAAGCGTAAGCGTCGGCGCTTCAAAACGGCTCAGCCGTCGCCAAAGGTCGGTGGTTTTTTACCTCGAAGAGGTTAAATCCCAAAGCCCAGGGTCGCGCCAGCGCACCCTGGGTGATCGGGTTCTCAACGATGTTTACCCCGAAGGGGTTCAATCGACGTAACCCCCTTCCGAAGATCGACGACCCGGAGGACCGCCTCCATGCCGCAATCACTTGCCCAAATTTACCTGCACCTGGTTTTTTCGACGAAGGACCGCCGTCCGTTTCTTTCGGATAGACCGATTCGCGATAATCTCCACAGTCTGGGACTGAGGCGATGTAACCCCTTCGGGGTATTTCGTCTCACGATCGATTAACCCAGGGTGCGCTGCGCGACCCTGTGCTTTGGGATGTAACCCCTTCGGGGTAGATACGGAGCAACATCATGTCGACAGGCGGTCGAACCAAACGCGGCGTTCCGGAAGGTTTGTGGATTCGCTGTCCGCAATGCAAGGCGACGATCTTTCGCAAGGAAGCCGAGAATAATTTCAACGTCTGCCCCGAGTGCGAGCATCACTTCTATCTGCCGGCGCGCGAACGCATTCGGCAACTTCTCGATCAAGATTCGTTCGAGGAGTGGTTCGCCGACCTGAGTCCGAAAGATCCGCTCGATTTCAAAGATCGCGTTCTTTACAAGCAACGCATCAAGGCCGAGCAAGCGAAGACGGGCATGCCGGACGCTGCGGTCGTGGGCCGGGGGTTCATTCGGGGTCGGCCGGTGGTCTTCGCGGTCACCGATTTCGCGTTCATGGCCGGCAGCATGGGGTCCGTCGTCGGCGAAAAGCTCACGCGCTGCGCCGAAGAAGCGACCAAGATGAAACTCCCCTATATCATCGTCAGCGGCTCCGGCGGCGGCGCCCGCATGCAAGAAGGCATCCTTTCGCTGATGCAGATGGCGAAAGTCTCGTCGGCCCTGGCCCGCTACGATTCCGCCGGCGGCCTGTATATTTCGATCCTCACGAATCCCACCATGGGGGGCGTCGCCGCCAGCTTCGCGCTGCAGGGCGACATGACCCTCGCCGAGCCCGGCGCCCTCATCGGTTTCGCCGGCAAACGCACCATCTGGAACACCGTCCGCATCGAGCTCCCCGAAGGCTTCCAGACCAGCGAATTTCTCCTCAAGCACGGTTTCGTCGACCGCATCATCGCCCGCCAAAACCTCCGCACCGAACTCGCCCGTATCATCGACTACTGCGAAAATCCGCCGGTGTGAGCGGGCGCTTGAAGGTATGCGGTCGCGTTTGCTATTCTGGTCGGAAGGAGGAACCAACGTGCCGACAGCCGCAAGACCGCGAAGTCGCCGCCAGCGCGAAGATCGAGTGCTCCTCGTGAACGTGGCCTGGGACACCTACGAAACCCTACTGAGCGACGTCGAGCGTCAAAGGGTGCGTCTCACCTACGATCGCGGCGATCTCGAGATCATGTCTCCCTCGCCCATTCACGAGCGGTCGAAAGAATGGCTTGGGATGATGGTCAAGATTTTGGCGGAAGAATTCGAAATCGATTTTTTGAGCGGCGGTTCGACAACGTTACGCCGCAAAGCTCTGAAGAAAGGGCTCGAACCCGATCAATGCTTTTGGTTCGCGAACGCCCCGTCGATCGTCGCCCGCAAGCAGCTCAAGCTTCCCAAAGATCCGCCGCCCGATCTCGTCATTGAAGTCGATTATTCTTCTTCGTCCCTGGATCGCATGTCCATTTACGCCGCCCTGAAAGTCCCCGAAGTTTGGCGTTACGATTTGGAACGATTGACCGTTTATCGACTCGAACAAAAGAACTACGCCCCTCGGACGACAAGCCCGACATTCCCCGTATTCCCGCTCAAGCGAATCGAAGCGATGCTTGAGAAAACATTCGAATGGTCTGAGCTGCAGATGATCCAGGCATTTCGCAGCGTTGTTCGAGATGCTGTGTCTGCCGAGCGCGCCAAAATGCCGGATGAACTCTGAATAGTATCACAGCGAGCCGACTCAACCCGTCAGATCCGTCGAAGGATTAGCGCATCACTCGTCGCGCGTCGTCGTATACTCGGTCCGCTCCGCGCGCTTTTCAATGTTCTCGCGAACGCTGCGGCAGACGCCTTCGAGGTCGAGGCCGAGGTCGTGGAATTGTTCGGTGCGTTCGGCGTGTTC
>JBAXFO010000625.1:0-3578 GCA_037139885.1 Planctomycetota bacterium | reverse complement strand
CGACCTTGGCGTCGCCGGCGACGTGCAAGGAAGCCTGTTCGGCGAGCCCGAGCGAGACAAGCAGCGTCAGCTCGATCGGGTGGCGGACGAGATTGCCGCAAAGTTCGGCAAGGCGGCCATGCGACGAGGCGCAGGACTCGATTCGCCGGATAACCGATAAGTAGTACTTCTGCGCCCCGCTGTCCGGTACAGAACCCGGTACAGAAAGCATTGAAATCGGTGTCGATTCGTTGTAATCTATGGGGAGCGTACGGAAGTCTTCTGGTGCTGGCGACTTTCCGCAACTAGAGCCCCAACAAGCCGTTACGGCCCCGGCGATGAAGGCGATTAGCAGCCTTCGAAACCATAGGTTACAGGTTCGACCCCTGTCGGGCGCAATAACACATTGATGAGTAAGCGTTTGCGGAGCGATTGAGTCTGGGACGAATCGGAGCGGCCCAACGGACGGATGCGGAACGACAACCGCGAAGCTCAAATCACGAAACATCCACACGTAATTATAACATCTTAGCGACATCTTCTTGCGTTCTCGAACCGCTTCGATTCCCGATTGGTGAAGCGGTTGCCGAGCTCTCGGCTCGCGGATCATGTCCAGCCCATCGACGTAGAATTCGCAATCTTAATACCCACCTGCAACGCGCGCTTGACCCGCGAAGTAGTGGCCATAGAAGCCGCGACCGTCGAAGAAGGCTGGGTCGAGCCCGGTCGGCTTCAATTCCCAGTACTTATCCTGATAGTCACGGCTTCGCTGTCCCCATGTGTCATTGTCGCCAAGCAACCAAGGGGCCAGTGCGCTCATCAAACCCACGACGTAGAGGAATTCAGGATCCGCTTCACTTCCGGGCGCCATGAAATCGTAAACGCCATTGAAAACCCTGACGAGCTCTGAAGACGGCAGCCGCCCCTCGTCCAGTCCCGTAATGTGCGGAGGCTCAATGAGCATGTACCAGCAGAGGAACATGAGGTGGAGGGCGAGTTCACGGTCGCGGTCGCCATTCCACCAAGCGTCGCAGAGGATTACATAAGCCGCGGCAAGCGTAGGCTCACCGTGGGCGCCGATGCTTCGATTCTCCAATTCGAGTGCGTGCAAGGAGATCGCCATGCAGCGTTCGTTCTCCGCTCAACGACTGAATTCGCCCGCCGGCGTGACGCACGGGATTGCGTCGCGTGCGGGCATAACTATTGACGCACGGAGCGAGTCGCCAGTCGGAGTCCAATGACGGTTCGGTCTTTATTCGCTCACCGCACGATGGAGATATCCGAACTCACGGCGAATCTTGTACCGCAATGGTACATCGAAGGTCCAACGATAGATCCAATCGGAGTCTGCCTTGCCAGCGACTTGCTGGGCGGGGTCGTACCAAACGACGATGTCGTACCCTTCGCCGACATAGCGTATTGGCTCGCCTTTTCGCTCTGGCCATTTCATATTCGCATGAGCCCAAGGGGAACCTTCACCCAACAGCGCCACGACTTCAGACTTCGGCATTCCATCGTGAATTCGCGCAAAGTTCGAGGGATTCACAGGAGGTCCCGACAACCACCAGAGCCCAAAAGCAATTGCGAAGGCCACCAGTCCGGCTGCGACGATAAGTTTAGCGGTTCGCAACGTCGACGCTCCTCACCGAACGACCAAATTCACCCGCCGGGACCGCTGCAACGGGGTAGTGTCGCGCGAAACAAGAATGCGGCCACGGTCGGCGTGCAATGCTTGGTTCGGCGAAATCCTATCCGGAGCTTTGCTAATCGGCGAGTAGCGTCAACGATTCGAGTTGGAACCGAATCTCCTGACTGCATAACTCGTCGTTGGCCTCGGCGGCGTCTTCGCCAGCGCCGAAGCCACAATTGCCTTCGATGCCTCGCAACTCGCAATAGGAGCGATTTGCTACGGACTGGTAGGCATTCCCCATCGACCAATAGTAACTCTCCCACTCCTCGCCCAGCGCCTCGACACAGGCGTTCAAAAGAGCTGCCCAGCCTGGCAAGATTCCCGGGACGTCGTCTGGATCAGGATTGGCCTGCTTCATCAAGTCCCAAACCCCTTCGTGCTGGATCGTTTCCTTTTTGTCTTTTAGGGCATCTTCGAAGGTGGCGATGATTTGATTCATCGCGCCGAGCGGCCCCACCGATACTCTCTCGCCGAAAAATGTTCGATCTGTCCAATACGAACGATTGACATAGTAGGCGTGAATAACCGCCTTGAACGCGAGCCGACGGATTTGCTGCGTAGTCAAATTCGAGTCGTTGATAGACTTCGCGACCTGTTCCAGCCGCCAATCGTCCAAGTTAAGAAGCCTTCGACGGAAACGCCGACAATAATCCTTGGGTTAATTACCCCAAATCGATTTGAAACGTAATACGCAGCCAAGCACGCGCCGACAATCGCCCCGGAAAGGGGCAGCAAGTTCGGCAAGGCACACGTAAACCAACCGATATTAGCCATTTAACCCTCCCGCAGATTACGGTTCACGTCGTCGCACCGGGTTGGTCGCGTTCCCTGGAGCAGCCTCAAGCCATTGAAGATCACGAGCAACGACGCTCCCGTATCGGCGGCGATCGCGGCCCAAAGCGAAGCGAAACCGAAGAAGGTCAAAGCCACGAAAAGGATCTTGATGGAGAGCGCGAAGGCGATGTTCATCCGAATGACGCTCAGCGCCCGCCGCGAGTGAGCGACCAGCCAGGGGATGCGAGTCAGGTCGTCGGACATCAGGGCGATGTCGGCCGTCTCCAGCGCCGTATCACTGCCGGCGGCGCCCATGGCGATTCCGAGGGACGCTCGCGCCATCGCGGGGGCGTCGTTCACGCCGTCGCCCACCATCGCGACCTGGCCATACTGAGACACGAGGTTTTCGATGGCCGTCACCTTGTCGGCGGGCAAGAGTTCGGCGCGAACGTCCTTCACGCCCGCGGCTTGGGCGATGGCCTTGGCGGTCGGAGCGTTGTCGCCCGTCAGCATCACGATCGATTCGATTCCCAACTCGCCCAACTCCGCCACCGCGTTCCCTGCGCCCGAGCGCACCCGGTCGGCGAGCGCGACGTATCCGCAGACGTGATGGTCATTGCCGACGATGACCACAGTGACGCCCCCCTTCGACATGGACTCCAGTTTCGCGTGGACCTCCGGAGTTTCCTGGCCCCGTTCTTCGAGATAGCGGTGGGAGCCCAGCCAGTACGTTTGGCCGTCGAACCGCGCGGTCGCGCCTTTGCCGGGAATGACCTGGTAATCCTCCACAGGGCGAGTTTGCACATTCCGCCGGTGAGCGTACGCAAGGATCGCCTTCCCGAGCGGATGCTCGCTGCGCGATTCCAGGCTGGCGATTCGCTCCAGCAGTTCCGCTTCCGTGTGTTCATTCAGCGGAATCACGGCAACGACGGTGGGCCTGCCTTCGGTCAGCGTCCCCGTCTTGTCGAAGGCGATGGCGCGTAACCGGCCGGGAAGTTCGACGAATTCGCCCCCTTTAATGAGAACTCCCTGCCGGGCGGCGGCGGCGATGGCGGCCACGACGCTGACAGGAGTGGAAATGACCAGAGCGCACGGACAAGCGATCACGAGCAACACCAAAGCCCGGTAGAACCAC
>JBAXFO010000624.1:0-3582 GCA_037139885.1 Planctomycetota bacterium | reverse complement strand
GAGATCGCCGACGGTTTGCCTGGCTTCGGTCACCCATTGCAGCTTGTTGTCCGCTAGCCATTGATCGTTGAAGCATTTGCTCATGTAATTGCGGCCCGTATCGGCGGCGATGACGACGATCAAGTCGTTCGCGGTGAGACGCCGGGCGTAACGCAAAGCCGCGGCCACGGCCGTGCCGCTGGAGCCGCCGACGAGCATCCCCTCGCGCCGGGCCAACTCGCGGGCGGTGTGGAACGATTCGGCGTCGCTGATCTGCACCCAGTCGTCGACGAATTGGCCGTTGAACGTTTTGGGGACGAAATCTTCGCCGATGCCTTCGACCTTCCAGGACTGCGGACTGCCGCCGGAGAGGATGGAGCCGACCGGATCGGCTCCGACGACGCGGATGTCGGGGTTGCGTTCCTTGAGATAGCGAGCGACGCCCGTGAGCGTGCCGCCGGTGCCGACGCCGGCGACGAACACGGTAATTTTCCCGTCGGTCTGTTCCCAGATCTCGGGACCGGTGGCGCGATAATGCATTTCGGGGTTGGCGAGATTGGTGAATTGATTCGGCCGCCATGCGCCGGGGATCTCCCGGGAAAGACGATCGGCGACGCCGCCATAGCTATCGGGCGAATCGGGAGCGACCGCTGTCGGCGTGATGACGACTTCGGCGCCATAGGCTTTGAGCAGGGAGACTTTTTCGCTACTCATTTTATCGGGGAGCACGAAGATGCAGCGATAGCCCTTCACCGCCGCCACCATGGCCAGGCCGACGCCGGTGTTGCCGGCGGTCGCTTCGATGATGGTGCCGCCGGGCCGCAACCAGCCGCGTTTCTCGGCCTCGGCGATCATGGCGATGGCGACGCGGTCTTTGATGCTGCCGCCCGGGTTCAGCGATTCGAGCTTCACGCAAATCGCCGCCGGCGCATCCGTGCCCATTCGTTTGAGCCGAATCAGCGGAGTGCGCCCCACGCTTTGAAGAACATTGTCGTGCATGCGAATCCCTCCATGGTCATTTTACCGCAGCCGACGGCGTGCGCGGGAGACGAGCACGCCATTATGCTCAAATATACCGCGGATCGTGAGATTGCGGCAATCGACGATCTTGCATGAGGTCGAAACGCGTGGCCATGCTTCGGCTTGCTCCGCCTAACCCGAAATCGCTATAGTGCGGGGAGCTCAAAGGAATTTTGTCATGCTGACCCGTTGTGCGCTCGCTCTCTGCTTTGTGATGCTGCCGCTGGCGCCGTTGCCCCCATTATCGGCTCAGGACGCGTCGGCTCAGGAGGCGGCGAAGCCGATCTTCCGTTACAAGGAAGCCAAGCACGGTCCGGCCGAACTCAAATACCATGGCAAGATCCCGGTCCTCACCGTCTCGGGAACGCCCGACGAAATGGGCGAACAAATTGGCGCGTTGCAAGTCGCCGTCGTCGTCGACGTCCAAAAGCTGATCGAGGGCTACGTGCGCTTTCGCGGTTGGCAGGAGATCTATCCCTGGCTGCTCAAGACCGGCTCGCTCCTCGAATGGAACTTCCCCGCCAGCCATCGCCGCGAATTCACCGCGGCCATGAAAGGGGGCAAAGTCGATCGCGATTTGCTCATTCTCATCAATACGGCGTTCGATGTCGTCTCGGCGTTCGCCTGTTCGACGATCGCGGCCGAACCGGAACGGTCGGCATCGGGTGCGCCGATCTTTGGCCGCAATCTCGATCTGCCGCGCTTCGCCTATTTGCACGAATTGACGCTCGTCACCGTTTACCATCCCAAAGACAAGCATGCGTTCGCGTCGGTCGGATTTCCGGGGCTATTCGGCGTCGTCTCGGGGATGAATGACATGGGACTGTCGCTGGCGGTGAATGAGATCCTCGAATCGAAGGACGCCGCCACGAAGTTCAATCCGTTCGGCACGCCCAAGCTTTTTCTCCTGCGCCGCGTTCTCGAAGAATGCACGACCATCGACGAAGCGGAGAAGCTTCTGAATGCTTCGGTCCGCACGGGCATGATGGCGGTGACCATCAGCGACACGAAGGAATGTGCGGTACTCGAGGTCACGCCGAAATCGGTGATCCGCCGCCGTCCGAGCGAAGGCGTCGTCACCTGCACGAACCATTTCCGCTCGAAAGAACTGTGCGTGAACGACGCCTGCAGACGTCTCGACCAACTCGAAGCCCAGCGCGGCAAACAGAAATTCACCGTCAACGACATTGGCGTCGCCCTGCATGCGGCCAATTTCGGCGAACTGACGATGCAGACGATGATCTTCGAACCGGCGTCGCTGCGTCTGCATCTCGCGTTCGGCCAGCTGCCGTCGTCGGCGCTGCCCCGCGAAACGCTCGACCTGACGGACCTGCTGCGCGTCAAGGGGAAAGGGACGAATGGATCGGCAAGGTGAGCCGTCCGCGGCGTGAAATCGGATCCGAAAAATGAGAATCGTTCTGAATATTCTTGACGCGTAACGTGCGATCGGCAATAAGCAACGAGAGGGAATCGACTTTTGGCGAAGCCGATTTCTTCGTACCGCCACTGGGCCGGCGGCATCATCTCATCTCGTTCGGATTCATTGAAGGGCGAATCTATGATTCCCACACGTCATCGCGCCGCATTCTCAGGCGGGAACCGAAGCGGCTTCACTCTCGTGGAATTGATGGTGATCATCGCCATCGTTGTCGTGCTGATCGGCTTGCTCTTGTCGGGCATCCAAGGCATGCGCGCCGCGGCGCAAACCGCACAATGCACGAACAATCTTCAACAAATCGGTCTGGCTCTCCAAAACTATCGCTCGTCGACTTCGGAAGATCCCCCCAAGGCGAGCGATCTCCTCATCAAGCTCAACCCCTTTTTGAAGGCCGCCGCCACCGACAAAGTCATGCAGTGCCCAGCAACGACGACCGACATTTCGTACGGCGTCAACTTTTGCTTCGAACGCTTTCAGCCCACCGATAACAAGATCGTCGTCCTCGACGCCACTCAATCCGTCGTCCCCTTTATCGGGGGCGACGCCGTCGAGTTCCGGCAAACGGTTGCGGCGCGACACAAAACGATTTTCAACGCCCTCTTCTACGATGGCAGCGTGCAGCGTTTCCAACACGACGACATCGATCCCTACGATCCCGCCAATGGCGGCAAGAACGTCCGTCAATATTGGGAACCCGAACGTTCCGGTTGCGAATCATGCGTCCAGATCGGCGGCTTTAAGGGGAACTATTTCAACAATAGCAGCTTCACCGGCCCTGGAGTCGAACGCAAGGAAACCACGCTGCATTTGCCTTACGGAAATACGGACTTTTACAACGTTCCCTACAACATGCCGCTTCCCGACCCGACGGCCCCCGTCTCGGCCACCTTCACGGGCAAGTTCAAAGTCGACAAGACCGACAACTACATGTTTTATCTCAGCTGCGACAATGACGCTTGGCTCTATGTCAACGGAACGCTCTTGGCCCAACGCGTCGCCGGCGATTCGGGTTTCTGCCTCACGTGCGTGCAGTATCTCCAGCCGATCGGCCCGGTTCCGTTGGTGGCAGGGCAATGGATCCCCTTCGAAGCTCGGGTCGCGAACTACGGCGGCCCGACTCACTTGAGCGTGCTGATGTCCAATTC
>JBAXFO010000623.1:0-3585 GCA_037139885.1 Planctomycetota bacterium | reverse complement strand
GGCGGCGGCGTGGGCGTAGCTCGGCCCGGACCGACATATCGCGAGACGACATTCAGCACGCAGATGTTGAATCTGGGGTTTGAGTTTTTGTTTTGACTCCCGTTCGCGGCTCTCCGCAGGAGAGCGCTGACGTGACGCACGTGCAAACTCGGGTCGTGTCAAACAGCCGCCACGCACGTGGGATCGGCGTCGCGTTGAAGTCGCCCTGACGCCTTGCCGCCTGGTGCGTTACGGCAGCGCTCTCCTGCGGAGAGCCGCGAACGAGAATTCGCTTACGATTTCGTCGTTACGGAACGCGGCCGGCCAGCGTCGGTTTTGCGGCTCTCGCGGCGTTGCAGGCATCCCTGAATGAACCCGCGGAAGAGGGGATGAGCCTTCGTCGGTTTCGATTGAAATTCAGGATGAAACTGCACGGCCAAGAACCAGGGATGATCGCGAAGTTCCACGATCTCGACAAGTTGGCCATCCGGGCTTGAACCGGTCACTTCCAGGCCATGGGCGGCAAACTGCTGGCGGAATTGATTGTTGAACTCGTAACGGTGGCGATGCCGTTCGTGGATGAGGCCGGCTTTATATGCTTGATGGGCCTTGCTGCCTTCGACGAGCTTGCAGGGGTACGTTCCCAGCCGCATCGTGCCGCCTTTGTCGGTGATGGCGTATTGGTCGTCGAGCATGCAGACGACGGGGTGCGGCGTGTCTTTGTTGAACTCGGTGCTGTTGGCGTCGGCGAGATTGACGACGCCGCGGGCGAACTCGATGACCGCGCATTGCAGCCCCAGACAGATGCCGAAGAAGGGGATTTTGCGTTCGCGAGCCCAGCGGATCGCTTCGATTTTGCCCTGGCTGCCGCGATAATCGAAGCCGCCGGGAATCAGGATGCCGTCGAGGCCGCCGAGGGCTTGCTCGGCGCCTTCGCGTTCCACTTCCTCCGCTTCGATCTTGCGGATGATCACCTTGGTTTGCAGCGACGTGCCGGCATGGTCGAGCGATTCGTAGATGGATTTGTATGCGTCGTTATGCTTAATGTATTTGCCGACGACGCCGACCGTCACTTCATGGCTGGGATTCCGCATGCTGTGCAGCATCGACTGCCAGTCGCTGATGTCGAGAGGCGTCGCCGTTTTGAGGCCCAGGCGGTCGACGATGATCTCATCGAGCTTGTTCTCGACCAGGCTCACGGGCACTTCGTAGATGCTGAATTCCTTGTCGCGTTCTTCGATGACCGCGCGCGGTTCGACATTGCAGAAGAGGGCGATCTTGCCGATGTCTTCTTTGCTGATGCCTCGTTCGGTGCGGCAGATGAGGATGTCGGGCTGGATGCCGATTTGCCGCATCTGGCTGACGCTGTGCTGCGTCGGTTTGGTTTTGATCTCGCCGGCGGCCTTGAGATAGGGCACGAGCGTCAGATGGATGTAGAGAACGTTCGACTTGCCGACATCGAGGGCGAACTGGCGGATCGCTTCGAGAAACGGCAGGCCTTCGATATCGCCGACGGTGCCGCCGATTTCGGTGATGACGACGTCGACGTCGTCGGTCACCAGTTTGCGGACCGCGGCCTTGATTTCATCGGTCACATGCGGAATGACCTGCACGGTATGGCCGAGGTATTCGCCCTTACGTTCTTTCTGGATGACGGAGAGGTAGATTTTGCCGGTGGTGAAATTGCAGTCGCGGCTGAGGGGGGCGTTGGTGAAGCGTTCGTAGTGGCCGAGGTCGAGGTCGGTTTCGGCGCCGTCGTCGAGGACGTAGACTTCGCCGTGTTGATAGGGGCTCATCGTCCCGGGGTCGACGTTGATGTACGGGTCGAATTTTTGCAGGCGGACGCGCAGGCCGCGATGTTCGAGAAGCATGCCGATCGACGCGCACGTCAAACCTTTGCCCAACGAACTAACGACTCCGCCCGTGACGAATATGTGTTTGGCCACGCTGGAAACCCCTCGGAAAGACGTCCGTGATGCGATCGATGGGCTTATCCTATCGCGAGGCGACCGCCGGGCGAGGGCCGATTTGCCGGGAGGTCACGGGGCAGGTCGCGGTGCCCTTGTCGTTTTGCGTTGGCGGCATGCATAGAATCGAATAGGCTCGCCCGCTCGCTCAGGCGCTTGAGCGCTGGCTTGGCGCCGAAGTTTCGGAAAGGATTCGTTCTTGTGATCCTCGTTGGCCAAACACACGCCCAGGCGTCGGGGCATTCGTCGCTCATCATTTTGCTGGCCATTCTCGCGCTGGCGTCGATTTTTGTGGGCTTCTTTTATTTCGGCGTGGCCCAGGCGGTCTTGGGAACGTTCGCTCGTTGGCTGCGCGGCGTTTCGCGCTGGGGATTCGAGACATGGCGGCGCTGGCTGTCGTGGGCGAACGCAGGCGTTTTGACCGGACTGGTCGTCGCCCTCATCGCTCTGGGCGTGCGCGTCGCGGACGACTTGCCCTATCTCAGCATCCTGTTGGGACTGGTCACCGTGTCGATCGGCGTCGTCACGTGCCTGGCGTATGTCTATCTCGACGTCGAACGCGATGAAGTCGAACGGGGTTACAAAGCCCTGCACAACCCCATGAAAGGGCAAGAACCGGCCCGCGACCTGGCGGCTTATGGCTCGCGCGTCGGGCTCTTCCTCTTGATCGGCGCCGCCGTCAGCGCCATCGGCGGCTTCGCCCTTCTCAACCTGGGGCTCTACGACAGCTTCGGCGCCTCGTGGTATCTCATGGAGGAGGGGCACGCGGTGTTCAGCGATTTTCTCGTTTACAGCATCATCAATCTTTACCGCGTCGTCGATCTTCTCGACCTCGCCAATCATCATCGGATCGTCCGGCTGGCTCACGTGCAACCGAACTATTGGCCCGTGGGATTGCTCCTCAACTTATTCAAGACGTTTTTCACGTTCGTCATCTTGCAGCAAATCGTCGTCGCGATTCGCAAGGGCAAGATGCTGCACGGCACCATCGCCGACTTCTTCAACCCCCATCAAGTCATCCACGACCGGGCCTGCGATGGCCTGGCCAAATTCGGCGTCGGGGCGATCAAGCCCCTGTTTCATCACATTCGCCGCGGCAGCCCGCTGACGAAAGAGCACCGCGAGCATCTCGTCGAGCAGATCGCCAAGATGGGCCCGGCCGCGGTGACGACGCTGAGCAAACGCATCCGCGATCCCCATGAACAGGTGCGGGCTCTTTCCGTCGAGGCGCTCGGGCGGCTGCATGCGGTGCAGGTCGTCGCGGCGTTCGCACCGCTCGGGCATGACGCGAGCGACCTCGTGCGTCTGAGCCGAGTTTGCGCGCTGGGCGAGTTTCTCGAACTGGGCGTCCGCGAATTGCGTAAACGCAAATCGCTCTTCCTGGCCTGGCAAAGCGCTCCCTGGAGGCTCCACGGCTGGCGCGCCCGCCTGAAACTCTCACGCGACGACGACCCCGTGGCCCGCATCGCCGAGCAGCTGCGCGAATCGCTCAACGATGCCGTGCCCGAAATTCGCACCAGGGCCGCCCTGCACATGGCCAACCTCGGAACCGAAAGCCGGGCCGCCGTCGACGACGTGAGTCGGCTTCTCGACGATGCCGACGATCAAGTCCGCCAGCAAGCGGCCACGACCCTCGGAA
>JBAXFO010000622.1:0-3586 GCA_037139885.1 Planctomycetota bacterium | reverse complement strand
ACCAAGATTCGGCCGGCGCTGGCGGAACACTGTTATCAATGTCACTCGGCAGCGGCAGCCAAGGACAAGAAGCTCAAGGCGGGCCTGTTTCTCGACACGGCAAGCGGCGTGCGAAAAGGCGGCGACTCGGGGCCGGCTGTGGCCGTGGGCGACCCGGAGAAAAGCTTGCTGATGCACGCTCTGCGTGGAGAGAACAACGCCAGCGCGATGCCTCCAAAGGGGAAGCTTCCGAAAGCGATCGTCGACGATTTCGCGACGTGGATCCGGATCGGCGCCCCCGATCCGCGGGGCAAGGAACCGAGCGCGACAGCGGCCGGCATCGATCTCGCGAAAGGCCGGCAGCACTGGGCTTTTCAGTCGCCGAAGCTCCCCGCCGTGCCCAACGAGCCTGGCGTGGATCAACCGATCGACGCATTTGTGCGGGCCAAACTCGCCGAAAAGGGACTGACGCCGGCGGCTCCGGCGGATCGCCGAACGCTGGGTCGCCGCATCACGTTCGACCTGATCGGTTTGCCTCCGGAACCGGACGAACTCGACGCCTTCGTCGCGGACACGTCGCCGGGCGCCGTCGCCAAGCTGGTCGAAAAGCTGCTCGCATCGCCGCATTACGGCGAACGCTGGGGCCGACACTGGCTGGATGTCGCTCGCTACGGCGAGGATCAGTCGATCAACGGCGTCTCCATGCCCAACGGTTTTCGCTACCGCGACTGGGTCATCGCGGCCTTCAATAACGACATGCCGTTCGATCAGTTCATCCGCCTGCAGATCGCCGGCGACATGCTGCCGGAATCGGAAGGCGATATCGTCACGCGTCTGGCCGGCACGGGCCTGTTCATCCTGGGCTTGTCGCTGGACAACGGCGCGAACAAGAATCCGTTGAAAGAAGCGGACGAGTTGGACGACCGAATCGACACGCTCACGCGCGGCCTGCTTGGCCTGACCGTCAGTTGCGCTCGCTGCCACGATCACAAGTTCGACCCAATTCCGGTGCTGGATTACTATTCGCTGGCGGGTATTTTCCGCGGCGTGAACGGGAAAGAAGTACCGCTTGCGACGCCGGAGGAAGTGAACGCGTACGAGACCGCGGACAAGCTCTGGCGCCATGAGCATGGCGTGATGACCAAGTGGCTCACCGTGAAGTTTCGCATCATCAGCGAGCAACAGGCGCCGGACACCGCGCGGTACCTGGCGGCGGTGCGGGGACTGCTCGAAGCGGGCGTACAGAGCGGCAAAAACACGGATCAACCGAAGATCGACATGGCGGCGGCGGACGCGGGCGTCGATCGACAGTATCTGCGGCAATGGGTGGCGTTCTTCGAACCGAACAACGCCAAGAACGTCCCCGCGGCGCTCAAAGCCTGGCGGACCGCGTCGCCGCAAGATGCGCCGCGGCTGGCGGCCGAGTTTCAGAATGCTGTCGAGGCTGCGCTCGCGGCGACGAAGACCCAGCCGACGCCGGGCAAGGGCGCCAAGCTGTCGCCGGAGGCGGAACTCGTGCGCGTCATCCTCCATGACGGCAATTCTCCCTTCGCGACCAAGAGCGAAACGCCGGAGAAGCGGTTGTCGAAGGAGGATGCCGAAAATTTCGCGGTCATGAAGAAGAAGGTCGCGAATTTGCAGAAGGCCGTGCCGCCCCGGTACGCGGTGCTGCGAGCGCTCAGCGGCAACGGCGCGGGCATGAAGGTGTATCTGCGCGGCAACCCGGCGACGCTGGGCGCGCCGGCGCCGCCGCGATTCTTGCAGGCGCTTTCCGCTCCCGATGCCCCGACGCCAACGACGTTCACGCGGCTCGACCTGGCCAACGCCATCGCCTCGAAGGAGAACCCGCTCACGGCGCGCGTCATTGTCAACCGCGTCTGGGCGTGGCATTTCGGCAGGGGGTTGGTGAATACGCCCAGCAACTTCGGAGTTCTCGGCGAACGGCCGACGCATCCGGAGTTGCTCGATTGGCTCGCCGTGCAGTTCATGGAACACGGCTGGTCGCTCAAGTGGCTGCACCGCGAGATCATGAAATCCGCGACCTATCAACAGGCCAGCGCCGGTCACCCCGCGAATGCGGAGAAGGATGGCGACAACAGCTACCTATGGCGTGCCAATCGCCGTCGGCTGGAGATCGAGCCGTCGCGAGACAGTCTACTCGCCGTCGCGGGCAAGATCGACCGGACCGTTGGCGGGCCGTCGACGGACCTGGCCGACGTGACAGTCGGTTTGCAATCCAAGGTGACCGAGCCAGTCGAACGCCAGTTTCATGATGATCTTTACGCGGGGTTTAGCTTTTGTCGTGGTTGGGCGCCGCAGTTGATGCGGGAATACGCCGCTTTGCGAAACAAGGAGGTCAAGAAATGACTCGATTCTTGATTTTGGCGTTGCTTCTTCTTCCTGCCGTTGCGCGAGCGGGTTACGAACCGCCTTGCTTCATCGACGGCTGCCAGTCGGAGGATGGCCGGTACATCGTCACGGCCGAACCTGTCGGCAAAATTCAGAACCACGGGCCGAATCGCTGGAAGTTCATCTGGAAGGACACGAAGACCGGAAAAGCGATCGAGTCGGATGCGAAAGGCGTACAGGGGGGCCAGATCTTCGCGCATCTCTTCATCGCCCCTGATGGCGAGACGTTCGCCCTGTGGAATCACATGATCATTTACTCGACCGGCAAGTCCGATATGCACGGGGCCGCCAAGCTGTGGGATCCCAACAAGCCGGGCAGACCGGCGAATCGCCTCGACGAAACGTATACTCATCGGCTGATCGTCTATCGAAAGGATGGTACGGTCGTCAAAACGCTCGGCATCGGGGATTTTCTCAGCCCGGCGGAGTGGGAAGCGGTCGGCATCGTCTTCAATCGGATCAACTGGTTGGTTCCCTACGACAATTTGAAGTACCGCGACGTGGCGCGGTTCGGCTACGCGTTCTATCGCGTCAGTCCGGACTATTCGCTCCTCGAATTCCAGGTCGCCCCGCCGCCGGGCGCCAAGGCGCCCGATGGCAAGACGCCGCGCTCGCCGCGGGTCATTCGCGTGTCGTTGAGCGACGGCCGAATTCTTGCCGATGACGACACAATTGCGGCGAACAAGCTCCCCATCCGTCCCTTTAAGGGTCCTGATCATCTGCCCGACCGTGAACCCAAGACGCGCGAGAGTTTTACGCCCAGCCTCGATCCGGTTCGCATTCCGGGCAAGCTCGGCTCGTCGGCGGCGCCGCCGCCGGCCACGCTCGCGCTCGTCAAGGACGGCTTCAAGAAACTCGACACGCCCGCCTGGCTTCCCAACGAAAAACGCCTCCTTTTCACAGACCTCGAAGCGGGCAAACTGTTTCGTCTCGACCCCGCCACCAAGCAGATCGCCGAGTCGCGAACCGATGCCGGTCGCGGCAAGGTCGGTCCCGACGGCAGATTCTACGGCATGATCGGCGGCAAACTGGCCGCGTGGCGTCCCGGCGAAGAGCCGCGCATTCTTCTCGAGAAGGCCGCCAACGGCAACGAGATTTCGCTGAACGACCTCGCCATCGCGGCGAACGGCATGCTCTATTTCACAACACAACTGTCCGGTTGAGAGTTTTGGTTTTCGACGCAACGTATTATTCGACA
>JBAXFO010000621.1:0-3593 GCA_037139885.1 Planctomycetota bacterium | reverse complement strand
TCGCACTCCTCGTTCGAGATCCGCATTCTAACTGCATCAATTTTGGCTCGGCTCCTCGGGTTCATCGACTCTCCGCATCCTACGGACTGGCGGAGCGAATCGCCATGTCTGTGGCGCCGGCTAACTTCCCTGTGCGAAGGATTCTTTCGCGCGTCTTGTTGAATCGTGGCGGCGAATTTGCGAACATACCTCCTGCGTCGCTGAACGATGGAAGTCGCGGAGCCTTTTCGATGTCGCAAACGTCGCACGATCCTGAGAGCACGTCGTCTTTTCGCTTTGGATTGATCCTCTTCCTCGTTTCCCTGTCGATGCTCAGCGCCCAAATCACGGTGACGCGGTTGCTGTCGTACAAGCTTTTTTTTCACTTCGTTTTCTTGATGATTTCGCTGGCCCAACTGGGGATCGCGGCGGCGGGGGCATGGATCTTCGCCGGAGGGAAAGATCGGCTTTCGCCGGAATTCTATCGGACTTCGCTGTATGCGATGGCCGTGACGCTGCTGGCGTTTTTGGGCTTCTATGTTTGGCTGGCCCCGGCGCCGACGCTGGGCCTGATGAAGATCGACGGCCTCGATGCGCTTCCCTATTTAGGAGGTCTGTCGCTCATTCTGGTGGCCTACTATTTCGCGGCCGGGTGCGTGTTGTCCGGAGCGTTCACGCAGCACAAGGCCGTGTTCAACCGGCTTTACGCCGCGGATCTCGCGGGAGCGGCGGTCGGCTGTGTCGCGGCGTTGGGGCTGATGGCCGTCTTCGGGCCGGTCCGCACGTTCTTGGCGTCCGGCCTCCTCGCGGTGGCGGCGGCGGCGATCGTGTCGCCCGGGCGCGCTTCGAAGCGGAGCCTGCAAGACACCGCCGGTATGATCGTCACGGCGGCCTTGCTCGTGGCGGGGTGGATCGCGACGCCCAATCTCGAACGCGCCGCCACGCTCGGCCGAGATTTCGACGGCAGTCCCTTGCAGGGCGATCTCGAATATCGCTGGACGCATCTGGCCCGCGTCGATCGCATCGCCCCCAGTTTTTACGTCATTGACGGCGACGCCGGCACGCGCATCGATAATCCCGACTGGGTTTCCGAACTGGAATTTCTCGTGAGCCGTCCGCATCCGCGTGTCGCCATCGTCGGCGTCGGCGCGGGCCCGCAACTCAAAGAAGCCCTACGGCATCGCCCCGAATCCGTGCTCGGCATCGACATCAACGCGACCATCGTCGAATGGTCGCGGCAGCAAGACCGCGGCGCCAACGGCGACATCTACAATCTCCCGGAAGTCAAAATCGTCGTCGACGAAGGCCGCCATGCCCTGCGCGTGAACGAAGGGCCGTTCGACGTGATCGACATGCACGCCATCGACACTTACACCGCTTCCAGCATGGGGGCGTACAGCCTCACCGAAAATTTCCTCTATACGGTCGAGGCGTTCGAGGAATTCTACGCACGCCTTTCCGACGACGGAGTCATGGCGATTCGGCGCTGGTTGTTTTACCCGCCGCGCGAAAATCTCCGGCTCTTCACGACCATTTTCACCGCCCTCGGCGAAGCCGGCGTGGCCAAACCGGAAGACCATCTCGTCGTGCTCGCGCCGCATTCGAAATGGCGCGATCCGTCGCTGAAGGTGATGGGGTTTTTGATGTTCAGCAAGCGCCCCTTCACGGCGGAGCGGATGCAAATCATCGATCAGTTCGTTGCGAAGAACGGTTGGGATTATGTCTACGGCCCTGGGCGGAAGGTCGACAGCGAGTTCACCAAGTTCGTCGACAGCACGGACCGGGCGAAATATTACCGGGAATATCAGTATTTCGTGGAGCCGTGCCGGGACGCGAATCCGTTCTTTTTTCAATTCACGCCGCCGCTTGCGTTCCTCTGGCAGAAAAACACCGTTGCGGGCATCGGCATTTACAACCAGAGCACAACGACGCTGTTCGTCACGCTGCTCGCCCTTTCGGTGTTGTGCGCGTTGCTGCTGGGCGTGCCGATCTTGCGGTTTCAAAAACGATCGGGGACTGCGCGTCCCTCGCTGGCGGCAACGGTCTATTTCGCGGCTCTGGGGCTTGGCTTCATGGCTGTCGAACTGGCCGGCATCCAGATCATGACGCTGCTTTTGGGCCATCCGACGTATGCATTGAGCGTCGTGCTCCTCGGGCTTTTGGCGTTCGCAGGGGTGGGGAGTTTGCTCGCGCGCTGGGTGCCGCGAACGGCGGGGCCGCGCGTGTGCCTTCTCCTGGCCGGACTGGCGTTGCTGGCCGCGGTCGGGCTCATGCCGCTGGTGCAACGGGCGATGAGCCTGGGATTGCCCGCCCGCGTGGCGCTGACCCTGCTCGTGCTTTGCATCATTGGCGTGCCGATCGGGATGCCGATGGCGCTCGGCGTCCGCGAGATCGGCGACGCGAATTCGCTGCACGTCGCGTGGGCCTGGGCGTGCAACGGTGCGGCCGGTGTCGTGGGGACGAACATTTGCATGATCCTCATGATCTACTTCGGCATCCCCGCGATCTTCGGGATCGGAGCTGGCTGCTATCTTCTTGCGCAATTTCTCTTACCAAGAATCGCGGCACGCGAAGCGGCGAAAGATTGACCACCGGATGGGTTCGGTTGTTGGGCAAAAGTGTGAGAAAATGAGGGGTGGCGGTCGCGAGGGTTTTTGAGATGCGCCGGCGATCGTCGGCGTCCGACCGTCCGGCTCCAAAACAAAATCCCGATTCCGTCGTGCGTCACCCAAGCCGACCCCTTGGGGGTCGAAAAATCCAGCCCACCCGAGTGGTTTGACATTCCCATCCATTCGATCTCCAAGAAGGGATCGGCTTGGGTGACACACGACCGAGTTCAGGAAACGAAGAAGGAGCGCTTCCATGCCCAATACGGGCATCACCGTCGGTCACTCGCCGCATTTAACGGTCATCAACCTGTCGCCCCGACCGTCCGTCAAGCGCCGCGGTAAACGGTCGCCTTCCGGGCAATTCTCGTCGGGCGTGAAATCGCGTGTCCGGTCGGAGGGGCGAAATCGCATATCCTCTCGGGACGGCGTTTTCCGCGGAGGGAGATCATGACGGCGGGGTTTGTCTTCTTTCTGTTCATCTGGGCGATGTTCGTCGGGTTGATCGCGACGGCGCTCGTCGTCAAAGTGCGCGAAGTGCGCGTCATGAAGCGTTGGCCGGCGACGACGGGGAAAGTGATCGCGTCGCGCGTCGAAGCGCATCGGCGGAAGCCCGGCGAAATCGGCTATAACAGCAGCGATACCGAGATCGTTAATTATCCGTATATCGAATATCAATACGCCGTCGGCGGGCGGAACCTGCGGAGCCATCAGATTACGCTGGGCGAGACGCCGAGCATGTTTCCCGTCGAGGAGACGCTCGCCAAATATCCTGTCGGCGCCGCCGTGGCGGTTTATTACGACCCGGCCGATCCGGGGCGGACGGCCCTCGAGCGCGAATGGCCGGCAGGCATGGGCTGGGGTTTGTTCTGCGTCGTCGTCATTTTTATCGGCCTGCCGCTGCTGGGCCTCATCGGCTACACGAACGCCACCGAGTGGCTGAGCCATCACATTCCGCGGCCCGGGCAGGCGTCGGCCGTGGCGTTCTTGGGCGGCATGGGCTTAATG
>JBAXFO010000620.1:0-3593 GCA_037139885.1 Planctomycetota bacterium | reverse complement strand
GAAGTTCTCCGCGGATCGAATCGCGAGCACGACGACTTCGAACGTGCGGCCGAAGTTCGAGACGAGCATTCCAACGAAGATGTCGTCTACGCCGACCGCTGCCACCGTCCCGCCGGTCGCCAACACGACAAGCGGCAATGGACGACAGCCGCTCAACCTGAACGACCCGGCCGTCGCCGCCAGGATGAGACGTGAATCGGCCATCCTCGGCAACGCCGTGTTCCCCATTTCGATCTTGCACGCGCTCCGGTTAGACGGCGACATCACATTGACGGCCGCCCGAATCTTCCTCGCCCAGTTTCGCCACGACGCTGGCGAACCGGCCGACGCGATCGAAAAGTTGCTCGTCGATCAACTCGCGTTGGCTCATCTCCGAGTGGGGCAGTTGCACGCGGATGTGGAAGCGACGAGCCAAGTGGAGTTCAAAAAGCTGTACCTCGTCGCCGCCGTACGATTGCTCGGCGAGATTTCCAAGACGGTGAACTCGCTGATCGCGTATCGAGCCTCGATTCGCGGAAACGATCCGAAGCAATCCCCGCCGCCCCCGCCGGTTCAACAACCCGTCG
Source organism: Planctomycetota bacterium (assembly GCA_037139885.1). Classification (GTDB taxonomy): domain Bacteria; phylum Planctomycetota; class Planctomycetia; order Gemmatales; family Gemmataceae; genus JAIEPT01. The sequence continues at coordinate 3,027 of JBAXFO010000620.1, read as the reverse complement.
TGCGGAACAATTGCTCCACGAAAAAGAAAATCGAGCGCCGAAAAGGGAAGTAAACGTCGAAGGAATCGGACGTGACAAGAACGGCAACCCTGTCGCCGAACCCGCGCCGTCAAGCCGCGGGTCGGGAAAACCGCAAGAAGCGTGGCCCTCTAACCCAAGCTGGCTTGGAGCGACTGCGCGAAGCTGCTCGACGGACGAAGCCGTGGACGAAGGCCACAGGGCCGCGGACGCCCGAAGGCAAGGACCGATCCGCCGCCAATGGGCGGTATAGGCAGCGTGAATGCGTCTCGGTGAGAGCGGTCCGAGCGGAATTGGCCGACGTTCGACAATTCATACATGAAATGCGCGAGCTTCGCTCGACCTGTCAACCGTGAGTGAGCCACGCCAAGATATCGATGAGAAACACAGAACCGATGAAGCGGGTCGGTTGACAACGTGCGTGAAGCGTGCCCCGACGCAACGATGAAGCGGCACCTCGCAGCCGTCAAGACGCTGGCCACGGTTCGGGCGCAGTTATCGCGAGGACTCTTGCCTACTGGCGGGCTTCGGATCTTCGACGCCGGCAAACGGTCAGGATGAGGAAACTGATCAATCGCTCCAAGCTGTCGTCGACGAGATGCTCGATGGGCTCGTGGCAGCCTACCCGGGCTTGACGCGACTTCCAGGCCAAACCGTGAGGGCTGATCACCCAGAGCCCGCCGCGAGGCCCGTCGGCGGCAGCGGCCACGAGCCAGCGCACTCCGGTTACGTCGGCCTTGGAATGCTGACCGCCGCAGTCGCCGGCGACGTGTTCAAATCGCCGGACCCCGATTCCGTCCTCGCCGCGATCCGCGCCACGGCCGGTCCGCTCTACGCGGCGTTCTTACTTCGGGCGTCAGTCACTTGCGCCAAGGCCGCCAGAACGATCCGCGGACTTGGGGGGTAGTATCGAGGCCACCGTCGGCGCCGCTCTCCGGGCCGTTGCGACGACGTTCGAGAACGAAGCCAAGGCGACCAGCGGCGTGGCGGCCAAACGCTGCCGGTCGCGTCGTCTTGGCGATCGGGTCTTGGGCCATCCCGACCCTGGGGCTGAGGCGGTCGCGGTCTGGCTGCGGGCGAATCTGCGTTGATGCCGGCGACGCCAAAGCCTCGCTGTAACGTACTCCGGTGTGGCGGACCGGAGCAGGTTACGCAGATTGGCGTGCGCCCTCCGGCCGATGAAACCGACGTAGGCAACGCATCGCCACGAATCGGAAATTTTTGCGTCGGAAGCAGACGTTCGCTGCGCACGAAAACAGCCCGGCCGGTCATGGCGACCAGACCGGGCTGCTGGGCGAAATCCGTATCAGAACTTCCAGATCGTTCCGAAGTTCGTGTAGAGCTGGTTGAGGTCGATGCCGTCGACGAAGCCGTCGAGATTCCAATCGAACGGCGTGCTGTATGACGGCGGGCCGGCGACGTCTTGACGGGAGCCGAAGGTGGCGTACAGATCGCTGAGGGCGAGGCCGTCGACCAGCAGCGTGTCGTTGTGATCACCCAGGGGTGAGGTCACCTTGACGTCGCTAGCGTTGGCGGCGCCGTAGAGCGCCCAGAACTTGTCGATGCGATTCGCAGCGGTGTCGCTGACGCTGCCATGCACCGAAGAGCCGACCGTGTTCAGTTGGAAGAATCCGTCCTTGAGCGTCGTGTTGACGTGATGACGCTGCTCAATACGAGGATTCCGGTCTCAGTGGAACTCGTTCCGGTAACGCTGACGTTTCCTTATCCGCCCGCGGTAACTCCGCCGTATTGGACGTCGATTCCGCGAGTTCCAGAGGCGACGGCGATTCCCGTGAGAACCACGTCGCCGCCTCCAGAACTCACGTTGCCGCCGTTGATAGCCAATAGGTTGTTGCCTGCTTTTGAAACGCAGAGGTCGCAGAGAACGCTGAGAAATACCGGAGATCGGCAAATGGCGGACAAGTTCCGCATTGCCCTTGAATTGCATTTCTTCTCTGCGATCTCTGCGTCCTCTGCGTTTCAAATGGGAGCCAGAATCCTACGGACCGCAAGACGACATCGCCCGACGGAGCGAAAGATTTTCCGAGATTTTTCTCGTTTCCGTTGGTAATCTTGGGGCGGTTTCCGCATAAGAGTGGTAGAGGCCGGGTCTTACTCGGCATCTCGTTGATCGTCCTCGCTATCCCGAAGAGAGTTTCTCCATGGCCGCCCCTGCCGATCCGCGTGGCATCAGCGTGATGACGCCCCTGGGTCCCGATGTCTTGTTTCTGACCAGCTTTCGGGGCCGCGAGGGGTTGTCGCAGCTCTTCCACTTTCAACTCGAAATGATGGCGGAAAACCGCCAAAACATCGCCTTCGATAAACTCATCGGCCAACCGGTCACGTTCTCGATCGTGCTTCCCGATGGCAAGACGAAGCGATTTTGGAGCGGCATCTGCAACGCTCTCGCCCAGGTCGGCCGCGATAGCACGTTCACGACCTTTCGCATGGAGGTCGTCCCGACGCTCTGGCTGCTGACGCGACGCCAGCAGAGCCGGATCTTTCAGCACATCTCGGTGCCGGACATCCTCGAGAAGGTCTTCGCCGGCCTCGACGTCAAACTCGAACTTCAAGGGACATTCGAGCAACGCGACTACTGCGTGCAATACCGCGAGTCCGATTTCGACTTCGCCTCGCGGCTGATGGAAGAGGAAGGCATCTACTATTTCTTCAAGCACGCCAACGGTTCGCACCAGATGATCGTCGCCAATTCGCCGCAGAGGCATCCCGAGGTCATCTACGCCCCCAAGGCGATCTACGAGGAACTCGAAGGGGGCAACCGCCCCGACATGCGCGTCCAGCGATGGGAAAAGAACCAAGAACTCCGCTCCGGCAAAGTCACCCTCTGGGACCATTGCTTCGAATTGCCGCATCAAAAGCTCGACGCCGAACGGCCGACGCCCGAAACAGTCGAGATCGGCAAAGTGACGCATAAGCTGAAATTGCCCGCCAACGAGGCTTTAGAGATTTACGACTACCCCGGCGGCTATGCGGGCCGCTTCGACGGCG
>JBAXFO010000619.1:0-3594 GCA_037139885.1 Planctomycetota bacterium | reverse complement strand
AGTTGCGGCATGCCGCTCTGACCGGCGTCCGTTATGAACGCGCGGTCCTCTTCGTCATTCGCCAACAGCTTGCGGAATTGCACGGCAGAGACCGGATGAACTTCCAGCTTCTCAATAATCCGGTCGATGACTCCCTGCTGAGCTTGTCCCACTTGTTCGCTTTCCGACGTCCAGACTTTGGCGAGTTGCGGCCGCAGGTGATCCTTGATATGGCGTATCGTTGCCTCGGTCACGTCGGCGAGATGATCCCGTTTCTTCTTTTTGTTCTTATCTCGCTCCTGCGTGTAGCGTTCGTCGGCGATGACATCCCCCTTCACGACCGCAACCATCAGTTCAACGGGATCGACCGTTGGATCGTCGCTGGCATGGAGCAGGCGATTCAGGAATCCACTTGTCCGCAAAAGCTCCGCGTTGACTTCGGTGACGCCACGCGTTTCGACGACGAGGACAATCGCCTCGGCTCGCTCACGAACCCATTCGCTCGTGACCGCCTGATAGACGTCATTGGCAATGCCAAGGCCGGGGAGATCGACCAGCGCGACGCCGCTCCGGAGGACCGGCGAGTCCCAGTAGACCGTCAACTCTTTGATCATTGGTGCGAGAAATCCCGAGGCATGGGCATGCAGCATCTTCTTGAATGTTGGATTATCGGCGGACATCGAACGAGGATTGTCGTCGCTGGCCTTTTCGAGAATTGTTTGCAAGTTGCGAATGCGCGTCTCATCTTCGGGACGGATCGATGTCCCCCAAATCCGTTCCTTGCCAAGAATCGTTCGCAAGCAATCGACCAGATACGGAAGTTCGGCCTGACCGTCCTGGTCGCCGACGATCATCAACAGAGCTTGCTTCTTGTACTCGTCGATCTTCGAGCGCTGTGAGCCACCTTCGACCAGCGAGGTCTCGATTTCTTTGCGATCCTCGTCGTCAACTCCCTCGAAGAGATCGTCGGGCGGCAGCAACCCTTCCTTTTGCTCGGCGCGCTTGCGTTCGGCCGCAAGCGAACGATCGAGCCCAAATGTCAATCTCCATAGATTTTTGGGCGCGTGGTACTTCACGACAAAACGCTGTTTCGCGCCGTATTTGACGACCAGCGCCTGGGCGGTCAGCGGACCAATCCCTCCAGACGGCAGGATGATCTCGTTGCCCGCCACGAGCGCATTGATGAGCGTGCTTTTCCCCACGCCGCTGTTGCCGAGAAAACAGACCGACAGTTCCTTTTGCAGCGTGGCCTGGGCCTGCTTGATTCGCTCGACATCGCCATCGAAGTCGGCGATCTTCTCGGGCTGCATCTTTTCCAGAAACGGTCGTGCTTTGGATTGATACCAGTCGAGCAGTCCGCCGACTGCATCGGCGCTGATTTCGGGGTTGGACATGTGGGCACCATGACTGTCAAATGGACGGGCGTCTTCAACCAGGAGAGACGCCGTCGATGGAAGCGATTCGAGGCACATCGGTAGACCTCACAATTCTGGAGCAGACGCCGGGGCGATTCAAGACAAAAGGCCGTAAATCTGAGTACGGGGTTGATGCGATCGCCGAATATTCGGCGCAGGGCTCCTACGAACGGTCGGCGTCGGTTCCGTCGTCGTTCGATCGCTTTCTTCGGCGGCGTGGGCGAGGCGTTTGCGGTGGCTCGATCGCTTTCAATTCGTCCGCGTTCATGCTGTCTTTCCAGAATTCGTAGTGCCCCTGGCGGATCGCAGCAATGCGTCACGAATCCGCGATCCGGTAGAAAACAGGCGGCACTAGCTGCCGGTCGCTCCGACAGTGAATCAATTGCGATTGGATCGACTCGTTTTTCGCAGTTAGCGCTTCGACTTTACAGTTTCTGCACGGGGATGTTGGACGGTACGGGTGTCCATAATAAGATGGCCGCATCGGAAAAATGACGAGCCGACGATAAACGTAATGACGATTGGTGCCGGGCTCCGCTCGCAAAAGTTGCGTCCGATGGTTTTGAAGTCTGGCCCGAAACGATTTCACAGCGACTTTTTCTTGCGTCTCTGAAAGAACCGTTGCCGATCACCGAATAAATGTGACTCCCGGCGGAACCTTGGTGGGCCGGCAGATCGCCGACCGGGTTATTGCCATTGTGCAGCCAGTGGAGCCGGTGAGCGGGAAAAAGGCAGCGAACAATATGCAAACTCTGTTGGGAGAGTGACCCTTGGCGATCTCGGAGACGCCCGTGACTGATGCCGCCACCGACGAAAAGCGGCCCAAGTCATTGACCTTGAGGCTGACCGTCCGTGAACCGGAGGTCGTCGCGGAATTGAGCAAACTTCGTGACGACGAGCGGGAAGAGTTTGCGTTGTCGGCCTTGCGGATCGGCGTCCTTGCACTTCGCCAAGCGAGCGGCGTTCTCGATGCCAACACCGTTCGGCTGGAAGGAGAACGGATGATCTCGTCCGTTCGAGAATTGTTAGTGGAGAAGACGAATTCTTTCTCGACGACGATCTCGACCACTTTGAAGTCGTACCTCGATCCTTCCGAAGGGCATCTGCAACAGCGTCTTGATCGCCTCATCAAGAAGGACGGCGAATTGCACGGACTCCTCAGCCAGCATCTCAACGGCGACGAATCCGTTATCGCTCGAACCTTGACCAAACACATCGGCAAGGAAAGCCCGCTGCTTCGGCTTCTGTCACCCGAAGAGAGCCAAGGAATCATTGCGACCCTGAGCAACGCCGTCAAAGAGACTCTGCATTCGCAAAAAGAACACGTTCTGCGGCAATTCAGCTTGGACGACAAGGAATCTCCCCTGTCTCGCTTGGTGGCCGAACTGACGGGAATCAACGGACGACTTCGAGAGGACTTGGCCCAGGATGTCGAGAAGTTGCAGAAAGAGTTCTCCTTGGATAACGAGTCGGGTGCTTTGTCACGGCTCGTGGGAAGAGTTGAGAAGGCCCAGCTAACGATTTCTGAGCAGTTCTCGTTGGACAACAAGGAATCGGCGATCAGCAAGCTGACCGGCTTGATGCAAACGGCGAACGCCACGATCAATTCAAGCCTGACGCTTGATGACGAGAAATCGCCTCTTTTTCGCCTTCGCCGGGAATTGACCGACATTATCGAAAAACTGGCGAAGTCGAGTTCGGACTTTCATGGAGAGGTCAAGGTTACGCTTGAGTCCTTCAAGGTACGCAAGGAAGAAGCGGCTCGCTCGACTCGACACGGCGGCGAGTTCGAGGAGGCCGTCGGTTCACTGCTGGAAGCCGACGCTCAAAAGGCCGGGGACATCGTGGAGGCGACCGGCAATACGACCGGAGCAATTGGATATTGCAAGGTCGGAGATCACGTCATCACGCTTGGGGCCGAAAGCGCAGCACCGGGAGCGAAGATCGTGGTCGAATCCAAGGAAGACCGAAGCTACGACCTCGCCGCTGCTCTGGTCGAAATCGAGCAAGCAAGGAAGAACCGGGAATCGCAGGTCGGCGTTTTCGTTTTCTCGAAGGCGACCGCTCCTCCGAACCTCGAACCGTTTTCTCGGCACGGCAAACTGATCGTCGTCGTTTGGGATCGAGATGATCCATCCACCGATATTTTCCTGCGGGTGGGGGTATCAGTCGCCAAGGCGTTGGTCGTTCGAGAACGAGC
>JBAXFO010000618.1:0-3596 GCA_037139885.1 Planctomycetota bacterium | reverse complement strand
AGGCCTGACCATGGCCCTCGCCGAAGAACTCCCCCGCGGCATGGGCGCCATTCCGCTCAACCCCGGCATCATCGACACCGACATGCTCCGCAGCTGCTTCGGCGGCACGGCGAGCCGTTATCCGTCGCCTGCGAAATGGGCCGAGAAAGCGGTGCCGTTCATCCTGGCGCTGAACTCACGCGATAGCGGGAAGCAATTGACGGTGGGGTGAGATGACGTCGTTGATGAGGCGTTGCGCAATTTCGATATCGATTAACTGTCCTGAACTTTCTCACGCAATCGTTCCGCGATCCAAACCCGATCCACTTCAGGTAGCGGCAAGTTCGTCGGTTGGTCATAACGGACAGATCGCGCGTAGCGACCGCGCTGATAGGCGAGTTCGAAGACGGCTTGCAGATCCATGGTGAGATCCGGGTCCGGGGCGCGGAGCGGGATCGGCAGCATGGGGAGAGATTGGCGCATCGAAAACGTATAAACGTTGCAATAACTGCGTCGTTCCGCTCGCGTGAGCAGGGCTCGATAATCGCCCGGCGGTAGGGGTTGCGAGAGAACGGGCGCGTCGCCGAGGCGCAGAAGGTCGAGTTCGAACAGGTGGACGTTTTGTTTGAGGATATTCGAGCGTTTGTATTCGTACTCGTAAAAGCCGCTGCCGGTTTTGTTCGTTGGCGATAGAAGCTCCAACACGCTGACCAACGAGCGGTCGGGCCGATGGAGGATCTCGATGTACGATTCGCGGATCTCCTCGACGAAAGTCTGCGGAATGAGCGCCGGTTCCAACATGGCCACGCGACCCGACGTCGCCACTCGTTTTAAGCCGGGCCCCTGGCTAATGGCGACATCGGGAGAGATCAGCTTCACGACATCCGGCTCAAGTTGCACCAAGTTGACGCGTTCGCCGATCCGGGCGTCGTAACTGTCCGGCAAGCGGTCGGCGAGAATCTCACGCCAGCACGAGATGAAGGTGTGGTGAAAGTCGGGCCAATAAGCCGGGCTTTCAAGATACGGATCCATGCCGGGGAACGGGCCTGCCATAGAGCGGCCTCCGGAAGAGATTGAAGTAAAGCAGATGCGCGACGACAAGCCAGCTTGGCTGTTCAGTTCATGCCGGGCTCAACTCGCGGTTCTCCGCCTTGCCAGCGTCCGCCTCCGCCATCGATCTCCGAAGATGGGCGGCGTTCGCCGGATTGGCGAGCAGGTAGAGCGTCTCCTTCCACGAATTGAAATCGTCGAGCGGCATGATGACGACCTGACCGCCCTGTTCATTGATGACGATCTGCGGCTCCGCATCGGCAAGAACCTGTTCGACCAGACGCGACAAGTTGAGCTTGGCGTCTTCTAACGTGATTGCTTGCATGAACGATCTCCTGGGCGGCGACTGAGCGGCGGCCATCCGTTTTCACGATTCGTCACCTGCATCATACCCGCTGAAGACCGCTGGTCAAATCGCACGCCCTACGACAATTGCGCCGGCGAGTCCGCCTTTGTTTCACCTTCCCTCTCGCTTTCTGCGTTTCAGAAACCCGCGTCGTGCATACAATATCTTCAGTGGGTTCCTCCTTCGCCACGCAAAAAACAAGGAGCACATCGTGCTCGACATCGTTGCCGAAATCCAGCAGCTCAAAAAACAGAAGAACGCCAGCATTCTCGCTCACTACTATCAAGAGGGCGAGATTCAGGATCTGGCGGATTTCACGGGCGATAGCTTGAAGCTCGCCCGGGCCGCCACGCAGGTGCATACCGACATCATCGTCTTCTGCGGCGTTCACTTCATGGCCGAGACGGCGAAGATGCTGAACCCCGAGAAGAAGGTCTTGCTGCCGGATTTGAAGGCGGGTTGTTCGTTGGCCGAAAGCTGCCCGGCCGACAAACTGAACCGCTACCAAGAAATGCTCCGCGAGAACGGCCGTAAGTTTCAAACGGTGACTTACATCAACAGCACGGCCGCGGTCAAAGCGCTGTCGGACTGGGTCGTCACTTCGGGCAACGCCGAGGAGATTATCGGCCGTGTGCCCGCCGATCACGAGATTCTGTTCGTGCCCGATCGGCATCTCGGGCAATATCTCACCGAAGTCACCGGCCGGCCGATGATTTTGTGGAATGGCTCGTGCATGGTTCACGAGATCTTCAGCGTCGGCGATCTGCTCAAAGCCAAGCTCAAGATGCCGGGGGCGATCACCATCGCTCATCCCGAATGCCCGGCCAACATCCGCGAGCACAGCGACTTCGTCGGCGGCACCGAAGCGATGATCAAGTTCGTCGCCGATCGCACGACGCCGACCGATTTCTTCGTCGCCACCGAAGCCAACATGATGTGGCAACTCGAAAGCAAAGTCCCCCGCCACCGCTACCATCCCGTCCCCGGCATCACCTGCGCCTGCAACAAATGCCCCCACATGGCCCTCAACACTCTCGAAAAACTTCGCGACTGCCTCCGCGACGAGTCCCCCGAAATCCTCTGGGAACCAAACTTCGACCGAGCTCGCGGCGTCCTCGAGCGGAGCCTGCTCAAGTGAGCGAAGCCGTGTTAATTTCGGGCGGCCTCGACAGCGCCATCCTGCTGGGGGACGCGCTGCGGCGGCAGGCGGTGATCGTGCCGCTCTACATCCGCTGCGGCCTGGCGTGGGAAGAGATCGAACTCGCCTATTTACGCCGTTATCTGGTGGCTCTCGCCGGCCCGAATTTGCAACCCCTCGTTATCTTGTCGCAGCCCGTCGCCGATCTTTACGGCAACCACTGGAGCGTCACCGGAGCCAACGTTCCGGGCGCGACCGACCCCGACGAAACGGTCTTCCTCCCGGGCCGAAATGTCTTGCTGCTGAGCAAGGCGATCCTCTGGTGCCATCTCCACGGCGTTCCATCGGTGGCGCTCGGCTCGCTGCAGACGAATCCGTTCCCCGACGCGACCCCCGAGTTCTTCACACGCTTCGTAGCCGCGGTCAACGAGTCTGTCGGCGGCACGGTCGCGCTGAAACTCCCGTTCGCCGGCATGAAGAAGATGGCCGTCATGCACCTGGGAACACACCTACCGCTCGAACATTCGTTCTCGTGCATCCAACCGCGCGACGGCCTTCACTGCGGGCGGTGCAATAAATGCGGCGAACGTAAAGACGCGTTTCGGTCGGCAGGGATGATCGATCCGACGCGATATGCGTGAACGCATGATGAGGACGCAAGCAGCGGCAACTCGGCGTTAGCGTCGGAGACGCCCTACGAAGTTACGTCAAATCGCCGGCATTCAATCGACGGCAGCGGCACAACCGCTTCATGCCCGGCCACTTTTTCCACCGGCTCCGATGTCGCAGCGAAAATCGATAGGAACACCCGCTTTCGGCGATGCCGTTGACGCAAGATTTCACGCGGTGGGCGCGAGTCGAAAGATGAAAAGGAGCTGTAAGGCCGCATGAAGGACCGTCAGCGCCGCCATGGTCAGACAAAGCCACCAACTGCTCGAACGGACGATCATCTGACCCAGAGCGAAGAGAGCCATGAGGGCGGCCACGATCATGCACGCGGTGAGGCCGTACACGAGCGTTGGATGAAGGGTGTGCAGCCAAACGCTCCACCAATTGATGCCGCGCGGGTTCGGATCGTTGAGT
>JBAXFO010000617.1:0-3605 GCA_037139885.1 Planctomycetota bacterium | reverse complement strand
TCATAGGAGATGCCTTTCCAAGATTGAGAAGACGAGATCGCGGTTCCTCCGGCTCTGCGCCGAAGAATCGAGGTTTCTGAAGACCCAGCAACTCGCGTGCCTTTCGGACTTAAGCCGCACCGTGAGAGTATAGCGGGGCGCGCGGGCAGGGAAATGAGGCGGCAGCCTTAAAGGGACCGGCGGGGAGGAATTGCGAAAGGTTATCGCAAGAATCGTTTTGAACGACTCGGGCGCAACGAACACGTTTTCGCCGAGATCAGAATTTCCAGAGAAGCGTCGCGAAGTACGAAATGTCGTTAGGCCGTTTGCCGGCGGGTTGGCTGTCGTAGCGGTCGAGCAGGCCGGTCTTCAAGGTGAGATTATAGGTCGGGTCGATAATCACTTCGTAGGCGAGGCGAACTTCAAGGCGATAGGTGTCGAGATCGAGCACGCTGGGGAAGTAGTCGGCGGTGCCGGAGATTTTCGAGCGGTCGTTGAGCTTGTGATCGAAGTCGACGCCGAAGTCGAGTTCGGGGCGAAACGCGGTGTCGGGGCCGCCGAATTTTTGCGATCCGCCGAAGCCGAGTCGGCCCTTCACCATGGAGTTGTCGTTCTTGATGAACATGTAGGCGCAGCCCGCGTGGCCGGAGATGCGGATGTCGAAGTTCGTGAATTCGTCGTGCTCGACTTCCGTGCTGATGAAATGGCTCCATGGCGAATTTGGGTAAAGGCGTTCGTAGCGGCCTCGCCAGATGAAGCGGTTCTGCGTGTCTTCGCCGTTGGCGTTGGCGTAGCCGTAAAGGAAGTCGGTCTTGAAGATGTTGCGTTCGTTCTCGTATTTCGCGTTGGTGGCGAAGCGGAGGTTGAACGTATTCGAGTTGCCGTCGGCTCCGTTGACGCCGAGTTCGACGCCGCCGGACCAGTATTTCTTTTCGGGCATGAGCCATTCGTAGAACGGCATGTCTTCCGGCGGCGTGGGCGCGACCGCGAGCGGGATCGGAGCCGGCTCGATCGCCCCCACCGGTTCTTTCGCTTCGGGCGCTCCCTGCACGTGAGCCGTAAGGGCCAGGAACCCACTCAACAACGCCGCCCCAAGACAGCCGAAACGCATCCCGAGATCCTCCGCCCAAAGAATTCTGCGGGCGTGTGATAACAAGTCGAACGGTTCGGTGCAAGGGAGTTCCGCTGCGCAAAAATCGCAGGGCGCAACCCGAGTCGCTGGTGAGATCATCAGGTAGCGACCACGGGCGAGTTCCCGCTCCGTCGCGGCAACTCGCCCGTGGCTACAGCCCGCTGCCCCTCTGGGGCAGAAATGCGTTGTCGCAATCCGCTTACCGGCATTGAGAGAGGCTCATGCCGAATGAGGCGCCAGGGCGGGGAAGCGGATGGTGAACGTACTCCCCTGGCCGACGACGCTTTCGGCCTCGACCGACCCATGCATCGACTGGACGAGATGTTTGACGATGGACAGGCCCAGACCGGTGCCGCCGAGTTCGCGGGAACGGGCCTTGTCGACGCGGTAGAAGCGTTCGAAAATCCGCACCAGCTCCGCCTCGGGGATGCCGATGCCGGTGTCGCGCACTTGCAGTTCGATCTGATCGTCTTTCCGGCCCCAACGAACTTCGACCGTGCCTCCCTCGGGGGTATACTTGAGGGCGTTGTCGACGAGATTGTCGAGAATCTGTTCGATCGCTTCGTCGTCGACCCACACCAGCGCGGGGCCCTCGCTCGCGGGCGGCGGGAGGGTGCGGAGCGTCTGTTTCTTGCCCTCGGCGAGGGTACGCCGGCGTTTGAAACATTGATCGACGAGGGCGCCGAGGTCGTGCTCGTTCATCGTGAACGCCTCCGTCGCCGATTCGATGCGGGCGAGCCGCAGCAGATCGAGAATCAAAGCATGGAGGCGTTCGGCTTGATCGGCGATGCGTTCGAGGAATTGGCCGCGAAAGGCGGGGTCGTCGACGCCGCCGTCGATGAGCGTTTCGACGCAAGCCTTGATGATCGCCAACGGCGTTTTGAGTTCATGCGAAACATTGGCGACGAAATCTTGACGCAGACGTTCCAAACGCCGCAGCTCCGTGTCGTCGTGAAACACCAGCACCGCCCCCCGCGACGGCGACCCCGGCAAACGAGCCACCTCCACCAAAAACGACTTCGACCCCGGCAGCGCCATCGACACGGAATGAACCGGCTGGTTGTCGGCCACGAGAGCCGCGCGGATGACGTCTTGCAGCGACCGCTGACGAATCAACTCCCAGAGACGGCGATGGACGGCGGCCCGAGGAACGAACTCGAGCAGCTGCCCGGCCCGATCGTTCGCAAAGAGAATCTTCTGATCGTTGTCGATCGCGATCACGCCTTCGACCATGCTCGACAGGACCGTCCGCAATTGCTGGCGGTCCTCGTCGATTTGCGTGAACTGAGCGGCCAGGCGTTCGCTCATGTGGTTAAAGGTGCGGGCGAGCTGCGCCACTTCGCTGGTGCCGCCGGTGTAGACGCGATGGCCATAATCGCCCGCCGCGATTTCTTGAGCGCCGCGAATGAGCTCGTGAACCGGCTTGACAGTCCGCCGCGTGAGCAGAAACGCCAGCGCCAAAGCAAGCACGATCGTGAGGGCGCCGGCCGAGACGATGAGACGGCGCAGCTGCGACAAGCGACTGCGGATGGCGTCGAGCGGCATCGAGATGCGGACGACGAACGGTTCGCCGTTCTTGGTTTCGGCCCGCAGCGCGTAGTACATCATGTCGGTGAGCATCGATTGGCTGCGGCGCACCGATTTGCCCGAGCCGTTGCGGAAAGCTTCGATCACCTCGATCCGATCGGCGTGGTTGTCGAGGTTGGCGAGATCCTGGCCCGAGTCGGCGAGCACGGCTCCGTCCTTGGCGATGAAGCTGACTCGCGTCGCCATCGATTTGGGTAGCGACAGTTTCTCCGGGGCCGGCCGGAGCGGACTGGCGGCGGGATCGCGAATGATCTCGCGCAGGATGTCGGCCTCGTTGAACAGGCGTTCTTCGAGGCTCTGCAACTCGTTCCTCTCCGCCTGAGCGTCGAGTAAGACGCCCAGCAGCGTCACCGCGAAGACGATGAGCGAGCCATAGCCCAGGAAGAGATTCCAGAACATTCGCGAGCGAAGCATGCCGGAGTCCCCTTGCTAAACCGCGGACGCGCCAGCGGCAAACCCATCGAGTGCGTCGTCCAAGCTAGATTGTCGGGTTCTGAGGCCATCCCTGGTAGCCCGACGCCGTCAGCGAGGGAAGACCGTGCGCAGATGCTCGACGACCGGACGTTCTTTCCCCGGCCCCGCCGAGATTTGGAGAAGCGACAGCAAATCGGCCGTGTGCGTGTTCATGCCCATTGTTTTACGCAATGGCCCGCACCCCGGCTGCGGGGGATCCTCGCCGCGCCGAATCTTGACGCCGTCGCCACGCCGCTCACGCCCCGACCGCCCGCTCGCCCGCACCGTTAACTCCGGCGCATGACGGCCGGCGCGCCTCGCCATGGCGACCCTCGCACTCTCCCGGCGCTTGCGGTTCGCGCCGTTTATCGCGGCGCTTGACGGACGGCGCCGCCGGCTCTTCACCGTTTGTCGCGGCGAATGACGGCGCCGTCCGTCAAGCGCCGCGATAAAC
>JBAXFO010000616.1:0-3632 GCA_037139885.1 Planctomycetota bacterium | reverse complement strand
CTGATCTGTCAGGCGGAGTAGCAGGTTGCTCGACGAAATCCGTGAAACCTGAGAGCCCCGCGCGGGGTATTTCGTGGGCCGGCGTCGAACCTGCCATGACGCTCGCCGGGAGCCGCGTACAATAGTCGGAATCGAAAACCTTACCAAAGCCGTACGGCAGGTTTCGCAGAATCCTCTTCAATGATGTCCGCTTTTTTTCTCGGAGAAAGACATGCGTTCGTTCCTCAGTCGGTTGGCGTGCGTTGCGGTCGTGATGGGCACAGCGATGTCGGCGCGTGCCGTCGAGCCCCGCTATCTGCCCCCCAATTCGGAGGTCGCGATTACGGTCAACCTGAAGCAGATCCTCAATTCGGATCTGGTCAAGGACAAGAAAGACCTCGTCGACCAGGCCAAGGCCTTCCTCAAGCAGAAACTCGATGAATCGCCCGCCAAGGAATATCTCGACAAGGCCGGCTTCGATCTGTTCCGCGATCTCGATAGCGTCACCGTCACCAGCGACGGCAGCAAAGATCCCAACAACGGCTTCGTCATCATCGAAGGAAACTTCAACGCCGACAAGCTCGTCGAAGTCGCCAAGGAAGCCGCGACCAAGAGCGGCGAAAACTTGAAGGTGACCAAGGCCGGCAACGTCAACGTCTTCGAGATCACCCCGAAAGACAACGAAAAGACCATCTACTCCGCCCTCATCAACAATTCGCTGATGATCGCCGCCGCCTCCCGCGAGCAGCTCAACGCCGCCATCGCCCGCATCAACAGCAACAAGACGCCGAACTTCCGGGCCAACTTTAAAACCGCCCTCGAAACGACCAACAACAAGCAGAGCTTCAGCTTCGTCGCTTCGGGCGAAGGCCTCGCGAAGATGGCCGAAAGCGCCCCGAAACAACCGGGCGGCGATTTCGGAGCCATGCTGCAAAACATGGACGGCATGGCCATGTCGATCAGCTTGACGAAGGACATCACGTTTCAATTGGCCGGCACCGCCAAGACCGAAGAAGACGCCAAGAAAATGGCCGCCGCCGCCAACTTCGGCCTCATCGGCATCCGCGGCATGGTGATCCAGCAAGCCAAGCAAGACGCCAAGGTGCAACCCGTCGCCGACATCGCCAACACCCTGCGCATCACCACCCAGGGCAACACCATCGTCCTCCGCGGCGAAGTGACGCAAGCGAACCTCGACAAGATGCTCGCCATGATTCCTCGCTAACCGCCGCTTTGGCCAAGCACACGATGAACGGGATGGATGGGATGAACGTATCATCCGGTCCATCCCGTTCGGCGTTGCTGCGTCTGAGCCATGGTTCGCGGCTTTTTGCATCTTCCCACTCATCCAACGCTCGCTAAAACTCTCTTCGTTCCCCCCTCGTCGGCATGGAGAGCCCTCATGGCTGAGTTGATTTTAGGCATCGATCTTGGCACCACGAACAGCGAAGTCGCCATCATCATCGACGGCAAATCGGTCGTCCTCGAAGACGATGCCGGCGACCCGATTCTCCCGTCTTTCGTCGGTCTCTCCGAAGACGGCAAACTGCTCGTCGGCAAGTCCGCGCGCAATCAATATCCGCTCGCTCCCGAACGAACCATCAAGTCGATCAAACGCAAGATGGGCCAGGATGTCTCCGTCCGTCTGGGCGACCGCGATTATCGCCCTCAGGAAATCTCCGCGATCATTTTGAAGGCTCTCAAAGAGCTTGCCGAGAAACGCATGGGGCAGCCGATCGCGAAGGCTGTCGTCACCGTGCCGGCGTACTTCAACGACGCGCAACGTCAGGCGACGCGCGAAGCGGGCGAAATCGCGGGCCTGGAAGTCGTCCGCATCTTGAACGAACCGACCGCCGCCTCGCTCACCTATCAACCCAAAACCGACGCCCTCCAGCGCATTCTCGTTTACGATCTCGGCGGCGGCACGTTTGATGTCTCCATCGTTCAGGCTCAAGACGGCGTCATTGAAGTGCTCTCCTCGCATGGCGACACGCACCTGGGCGGCGACGATTTCGACGATCTGCTCCTCAAGCACGTTTTCAGCAAATTTCAAATGGAGCACGGCATCGACCTCAGCGAACAAGCCGTGCCCCGCGCCCGTCTCTTGCGCGCGTGCGAAGCTCTCAAGCGGACCCTCTCGTTTCATGCGTTCGCCCGCATCGAAGAAGAGTTCCTTGCCGAGAAAAACGGCCAGGCGCTGCACATGAGCCTGGAAGTGAGCCGCAGCGAATACGAAGAGATGATCCGTCCCTCAATGATGCGGACGATGGATTCGGTGAAGAGCGCCCTGGACGACGCGAAGCTGACGCCGGCGCAGATCGACCGCGTCGTGCTCGTCGGCGGTTCGACGCGGACGCCGATGGTTTCGGAGCTTCTCGAAGACCGCCTCGGCCAAGCGCCGCATCAGGAAGTGAACCCCGATCTGTGCGTGGCCATGGGGGCGGCGGTGCAAGCGGGGCTCATCGCCGGGCTGGATGTGAGCGCCGTGCTCGTGGATATTACGCCGCATTCGCTCGGCATTAAAACTCTCGGCCACGGCATCTACGAGGGGGGCTTCGCCTATTCCCGCATTCTGCACCGCAATACGCCGCTGCCGACGTCACGCAGCGAAGTCTACGTGACGGTGCACGACGAGCAGGAAAAGGTCGACATCGAAGTCTTCCAGGGGGAAAACGACGATCTCCGCTTCAATCATCGCATCGGCCAGTTCATGATCGAAGGCCTCGCCAAGGTGCCTGCGGGCAACAAGATCACCGTGCAGTTCGATCTGTCGCTCGACGGCATCTTGAAAGTGTCCGCCCGAGAGAAGGCGACCGGACTGGCGAAGAACGTGACCATCGAAGGGGCGCTGAAGAAGTTCGACGAGAGCCAGGTCGCCGCCGCCCAGAGCCGCATGGCCGAGCTCTGGGGCGATTCGTTTCCGGGCGCCGACGACGAATTCGACGACGACGATCTCGCGGCAGGGCCGGCTTCGATCCCGCAGATCGACCTGACCGTGGCCAATGCCGTCCCCGAGTTGGTCGACGCCCCCCGCGAAGGGCAACGCGAGAGCGTGCAAGCCCGGGCGCTCATCGAAAAAGCCGAGCGGCTTTTGACCACCATCCAGCCCGACGACCGCGCCGAAGTGCAGAAGATTCTCGACCAGCTGCGCAACGACATGACGGATCGCCGTTGGGATAAAGTGACCGCCGGCTCGAACCAACTCAGCGATCTGCTCTTTTATCTGGACGACCAATGACCATCGCTTGCCCCGCATGTCGCGCGGAAAACACCGAGCGGACCTGCCGCCGTTGCAAGGCCGACCTGGCAATGCTGTGGGATCTCGAGGCCCAGCGCGACGCTGTGTTGGCCGAAGCCGCCGACGCCCTGCAACGCCGCGACTGGACACGCTGCATCGAGCGCGCCCAGGCCGCTCTCGCCTTGCGTGAAGGCCCCGACGCCGCCCGCCTCATCGCCTGCTCGTACCTCCTCCGCGGCAAATTCCACCACGCTCTGGAATGGCACGCCAAGGCCACCGCCGCTCAGCGGGCCTGAAACTTCTCGTCGTGTCGTGGGGGTGTGGCCAAGTATTCATGAGCCGTTCCGATCCGCATCGAAATCGCCTGACAGGGCGTGCGTAACCCAAGCCGGCCTCTTGGGGGCCGTCCGAATGA
>JBAXFO010000615.1:0-3634 GCA_037139885.1 Planctomycetota bacterium | reverse complement strand
CGTCATTGGCGCTGGTGCGAAAGGTTTCCTTGTACTTGAATCGCCACGCCGGGAATTTTTGCACGTTCTCCTTGCCGCCTTTGGCGGCGATCGCCTTTTCGACGATTTCGCGAGCCCGGATTTCTGCCGGATCACCGGGAGAATCCGGCGTGGCGAAGAATCCGGCTCCGGCGAAAATGAACGCTACGAAAGTCATCGTAATAGCCCTTGATGAAGAATCATGCGGACGAGCGACTCTCGACCGATGTGGGGAAGTCCAAAAGAACAGTCGTGCCCTCTCCCAGCCGGCTTTGAAGATCGATCGTGCCGCCAAGGTTCTTCACCAAGGCTTTCGTGATGGCTAACCCCAGGCCCGCGCCGGATTCTCCGGTGCGCGATGGATCGACGCGGTAGAAGCGATCGAAGACGTGCGGCAGATGTTCGGGAGCGATGCCGACGCCGGTGTCCTCCAAGCAAACCAAAGCTCGCCCGTCCTTGTTTCGGCAGGCGACGACGACTTTTCCCCCAGGCTGCGTGTACTTGATCGCGTTGTCCAGCACGTTGTAGAGGACCCGCCGCACGAACCCGTCATCGCCGACGATCCGAACGCCTTCGTCTTGCAAGATCAACTCGACGCCCTTGTGCTCGGCTACCAGTTGCATGTTGCTGACGACGTCGCGGAGCACTTGATCCAGGGCGACCGGTTCCCGCTTCGCATTTTGCAATCCGGCGTCGCTGCGGTGCAGGAACAAGAGCCGATCGGCAAGGCGCGTCAAACTGTTGATTTCTTCGAGCAGATTTTCGATGACGGTCGCGTACTCGTCGGGAGAGCGAGCGGACCGCAAGGCGATCTCCGCTTCATTGCGCATGACGGCCAGGGGCGTCCGCAATTCATGTGCGGCGTCCGCGGTGAAGCGCTGAATTTCCAAGAACGACCGCTCCAGGCGTTCGATCACGCGATTGAACGTGGCCCCCAAAGCGCCGAGTTCGTCGTTGGGATTTTCGATGGGAATTCGTTGATGGAGCCTTTCGGCGGAGATTCCGTCGGCCGTTTGGGACATGTGAAAGACCGGGGCCAGCGCCCTCCGCGCGAGGAAATAGCCGCCCCCCATCGTGACCAGGAGCGTCAGGGCGCCCACCGATGTCAACGTGGCAAGCAAGTCCGCCGACGCATGGTCGAAAGTGTCCAGCGAGCGAGCCACCTGGACCGTGAGATCGCCCTCAGGGCCTTTTTGGATGACGCTGACCACTCGCCAATTGCCGGAGGAAAGGATCGCCTCGCTCCGGAACATTGGAGTTTCGGAGACCGTCTTGGCAACGTGAAAGTCTTTCGTCGCCATGCGGTCGCTGACGAAGAACCGGCTCCCGTCGCGCGTCGTGATCTGGTAATCGAAGCCCTCGTGCTTGGCGAAGCGTCGGTCGAGCCACTCGTGCAGGCCGGAGTTCGTGGACGCCCGGCGAATCTCGAAGAGCACGTCGGCCAGTTCCTCGTTCAGGCCTTGATCCAGGGGTTGCAAGAGTTGGTGACGCATCACGACGTATACGGTGACGCTGAAAAACACGAGGACCAGGGCGAGGACGCCGCCGTACCAGAGAGTGAGTTGCCAGCGGATGTTCGGTCGGAACATTTATCGATCCCTCAAGGCGTAACCGACGCCCCGAACTGTGTGCAGGAGTTGATTCTGCTCGGGCAGTTCGATTTTCTTGCGGAGGGAATTGACGCACACCTCGATCACGTTGGTCCAAACGCCGTCGGGTTCGTTCCAGACGTCGCGGCCGATCATCTCGCGCGTGACCACGGCGTTGCGGTGTCGGAGCAGATATTCCAAGAGTTCGTACTCGCGATTGCTGAGGCGGAGTTCGATGCCATCGCGGACCACTCGCCGCGCGAGCAGGTCCATTTCCAAATTGTCGGCCCGCAGGACGAGTTCCCGGTCGCCCATATTGCGACGCAATAGCGCCCGCAGACGGGCGACGAGTTCCGCGAAGGCGAACGGCTTCACTAGGTAATCGTCGGCACCGCAGTCGAGACCCTGGACCCGATCTTCCACCGAGTCGCGCGATGTCAGGATCAGCACCGGTTTCGCGAAGCCCTTGGCGCGAAGTTGCTGGAGAATCTGCAACCCGTCGATGCCCGGCAGCATGACGTCCAGCACGACGGCATCGAAGGGTTTGGTCGTCGCCAAGAAAAATCCCGACTCTCCCGTGGCGGCGCCCTCGACCTCGTAGCCTTCTTCTTCGAGGCCGCGGCGCAAGGAGTTGAGCAATCGCTTTTGATCTTCGACGACGAGTAATTTGGACCTCATGAGCGGTGCTCCTTGGGTTTTATTTTCGCCGAAAAGGCGAAGAATCCAAAGCGATTTGCGGGGATTCTCGCGGATTAGCGACTTCTAATACGCGGTTAATTGAATTACGCCGCGGCTTTGGGTAACTGTGGTAGCGTCGGTTGATCTCGATTCCTTTTCACGGGTGGCGATCATGAAGTTCACGTCCATCGGCCTGGGTATTGCGTTCGGGATGGCCTGCTGCGGCATCGGCGTCGCCCAGGAAATCAAGTCATTCTCGTTCAAGGGAACGGATCAGGGGAAGGTGCCCGGCGGCTGGAAGGCGGGTCAAACCGGCATGGGAACGGGCAGCGTCTGGAAGGTCGTAGCCGACTCCACGGTCCCTTCGAAATCCGGGTTCGCGCTTGCGCAAACCGCCGAGGGCGCGAACATCTTCAACCTGTGCGTTGCCGAGGACAGCAAGTTCAACAACGGCGACATCAGCGTCGCGTTCAAGGCCATCAAGGGCGTCAGCGATCAAGGCGGCGGTCTGGTGTGGCGGTTTCAAGACGCCAACAACTACTACGTCTGCCGGATGAATCCGCTGGAGGACAATTACCGTCTCTACAAAGTCGTCGACGGCAAACGCATTCAACTCGCGACGAGGGAAGGCCTCAAGGTTCTGGTCAACGAGTGGCACATTCTCAAGGTCAAGCACGTCAACGGCACCATCGAGTGCTTTCTCGACGGCATGAAAATGTTGGAGGCGACGGACGCCGCGATCGCCGGCGCCGGCAAAGTCGGAGTTTGGTCAAAGGCGGACGCGCAAACGTATTTCGACAATCTGACGATTCACTCGACAAAAGAATAAGGAGCCTAAACATGACGATCAAAGTGGCATCGGCGACCGCCGTGGCCGTGGCGATGTTTGCCTTCGGTTACGTTCTCGCGCAACCGGAGCACGGGCTGGACGCCCGCAAGATCGGCGAGGCGGCCGGCGCCAAATCGACGGTCGCCCCCGACGGTGTGGTGCGCATCGCCTGGGGCCGAACCGATGTCAAGGTGCAAATCGACGGCGTGCCTTATCCTCCCGCGGGGGGGCTGGGTTCATGGGCGGCCTTCAAGAAAATGCCGCACGGGGCCATGGTCATGGGGGACACCGTCGTCTTCCAAGACGAAGTCAGCCCCGCCATGGACGCGGCGTTCGCCAACGGTCTGGAAGTCACCGCGCTTCATAACCACT
The DNA here is from genome assembly GCA_037139885.1 of Planctomycetota bacterium. Classification (GTDB taxonomy): domain Bacteria; phylum Planctomycetota; class Planctomycetia; order Gemmatales; family Gemmataceae; genus JAIEPT01. The sequence continues at coordinate 148 of JBAXFO010000615.1, read as the reverse complement.
TCTTCTACGACGAGCCGAAAGTGTACTTCATGCACATCGGCGGCAAGGGCGATCCGGAGAAACTCGCGAAGGGCGTCAAGGAGGTTTGGGATGCGGTCAAGAAGGTGCGGGCGGCCGCCGCCGAGCCGGCGAAGCAATTCTCCGGGAC
>JBAXFO010000614.1:0-3640 GCA_037139885.1 Planctomycetota bacterium | reverse complement strand
GCGTTGGTCACCGGCGGCACGTCGGGAATTGGTCGCGCGACCGTGGAGCGGCTGGCGAGCCTCGGCGCGAAAGTCGCCGTTGTCGGGCGCAACCAGACGTCTCTGGCGGAAATCGTCGGCAACATCGCGAAAACCGGCGGGCAGGCGTTGGCCGTGACCTGCGATGTGACGCAATCCGCCGAGGTCGATCAGGCCGTTCGGCGAACGGTCGAACATTTCGGCAAGCTGGACATCATGCTGTCGTCGGCGGGACTCTCTCTGCGGGCGTATTTCGAAGCGACGTGTCTCGAAGCGTTCGAACAGGTGATGCGCGTCAATTTCTTCGGCACGCTTTACGCGACGCACTTCGCGTTGCCGCACATCGTGCGTTCGAAGGGTTCGCTCGTCGCCCTGAGCAGCCTCACCGGCAAACGCGGCATTCCTTCGTACGCGCTATATGGGGCGAGCAAATTCGCCATTCAAGGGCTGTATGAGGCTTTACGACTGGAAGTCGCTCGGCATGGCGTGCATGTGGGAGTGGTCTCGCCGGCGTTTGTGGCGACGCCGTTGCGGGTGAACGTTTTGGGCGCCGACGGCAAACCCTGGCCCGAACCGCCGCCGCCGCCGTTCAAGATTTGGCCGGTCGAGAAGTGCGTCGACCACATCATCCGCTTGATCGCGAAACGCAAGGCGGAAGCCGTACTGCCATGGCGGGCCAGGCCGTTGCTGTTGATCGACGATCTCCTGGGGCACGTCATCGGCGACCGCCTGCTGACCCGGAACTTTCCGCCGACCTGAGGTTTAGCGCACCAGCAAGTCCGGCCGAACGAACTCGGCACCCTGCGTGCGGATGCGTTTGAGCGGCCAACTCTCCGCCCCTGTCACGGCCCGCGCTCCTTCTTCGCCGATAAGAAACGTATCGCAGCTCACCGCGGCGCCGATCGACGCTTGCCAGGTGATCGCCCAGTTGGCTTGCAACAGTTGTTCGTTCTTCGGCGTCAGCGGCATCTCGACGCACGCCCGGCCCGTGACGTGCCCTTGCGGCGACAAATACCACTCCCCCTCAGCCCCGACGAGTTGATAGATTCGCTGCCCGCCGGTCAAGATCTGCCGCGGCACCGCATCGGGCCAACTGCTCGCGACATACGTCGCACAGACCTTACTGGCCGCGTCGTGCTCCTTGCGAAACAGCGCGTCGGGCGTTCCGAAGCAAACCGAGCGGCTGGCCGTCGCGCACAGGCCATACTTGCGGGCCGTCAGTTTCAAGACGCACGAATTGCGGATCGGCGTCGCCGTGAACGAGCCTTGCCGATAGTTCCGCGAGCGCCCATCGGCCGACACGGCGATCGACACCGGCATCGCCCCGCGATGAATCAGTCGATGCCCGATCTGGCCGGCGACTTCGCGTTCCGAATCGCCCTGGCGGAAGGTGCGGCTCGTCGCCTCCAACGTGTGACTGATCAATTGGCCCAAAGCGCGATAACAGGCCCGCTCGTATTCCGAAAGCGTGAGCCGGGCCAACGCCAGGCGCTCGCCGACTTGCGGGCAGTCGCCCAGAGGCGCGTCGCTCGCCAGCTTGCGGCCCTGACACAGATCATTGAGCAATTGCGAACGCCCCTGCTGCCAGGGCCATTCCTTGAGTTGAAAGCCGAGGCCGTCGATCTCTTCATCGAAGAGTCGCTGCGTGTCGGCGTTGCACGAGAGCAGCCAACGCCCTTCGTTCGTGAAATAGAGGCCCGGGAGCGATTCCGCATCGAGAGCGCTCCGCGCGCTGCCGCCCGACGTCAGCCAGGAAAAGTTTTCCGGCTGCACGACCAAAAGGCCATCGACGCCGAGCTCCTTCAAAAGGCCCGCGATGTAAACTTGCTTGATATCGACATCCGCGCGTCGGTCCGCCGGCCCGGCCAGGTTCAATTCCCCAGTCGAGAGAATAGCTCGCGTTTCTTCCGCTGCGTTCATCAAGCGTCTCACAGAAAGCAGCGATGTCCGTATCGAGTTGAGTTCCTGAAGTCGCAACGGCAAGCTTATGAACTTGTCGCCATCGTCGTCCTATTGTTCGGGCGAGCCGCGCATCCACGGCGGCGGATAGGCTCCCCGCACATAACGCTGAGCCATCTCCAAATAATGCGCGCAAATCTCGTACGTGCGGGCCAGATCCTCGTCGCTCACGACGCGCACGACCTTCCCCGGCACGCCCATGACCAGGCTGCGCGGCGGAATGCGTCGCCCTTCCGTGACCAACGCCCCGGCGGCGATCAAGCATTCCGCGCCGATCTCGCTGCCGCCCAAGAGCGTCGCCCCCATGCCGATCAGCGTATCGCGACCGATGCTTTTGCCGTGCAGAATCGCCCCATGGCCGACGACGACGCCATCGTCGATCGTCATCGGGGCGTCGGTGTCGGTGTGAAGGATGGCGCCGTCCTGAATGTTGACGCGATGGCCCAGCGCGATCTTCGCCAGGTCGCCGCGCACGACGGCGTTGAACCAAATGTTGACCCCCGGCAGCAGCACGACATTCCCCGAGACCACGGCGGTCGTGGCCACGTAAAAATCGCCGATCGCTTCGATGTGCGCTGCCACAGGGAGTTCCTTGTGCCGAAGGCGTCCAATTTTTCCTATGATACATGGTCTCGCGGGAAAACAAACGTCCTATATCGGTCGGGGGAGCGGGGAATTCCGTATCGCCTCGTCCGATTGAGACTCCTGTAACGCTTGCAACGCCACGAGCCCTCGCCTTGAAGACGCATGCCGCCTTTCATCCGTTCGATCTCTTCGGCCATCCGGGCACGCGCCAGGGGCCCGAACTGCTTGCCGACGCCGTGCAGGAGATGCTGAGCGACAATCGCCGGGAAACCGCCCCGACGCGAGCCCGGGCGTATACGAAAAAGATCCATGTCGAGGAGTTCGTCTTCGACGCCCTCGCCGACTACGACGACTGGCGCGCGTCCGCCCGTGCCGCCATCGACGCTGCGCTCGCCAAGAACGACTTCCTTCTCTGGGTCACGGGCAACCATCTCGGCGTCTTGCCGTTGTACGACGCCCTGGCGGAGTCCGCAGAGAAAACGCTCGTCCTCCAGTTCGACGCTCATCTCGACATCTACAACCTCGCCGACTCGACCACGGAACTTTCCCACGGCAATTTTCTGCGCCATGTCGACGGCCCCCTGCCGACGCTCATCAACCTCGGCCACCGCGAACAGATGCTGCCCGCCAGCACGATCGCCCCCTATTTCACGCACGCCCTCGCCGCCGCCGACCTGCACGGCGCAGCGCTCCAACGCGTCCACGAAGCCTGCGCCGCGGCCGAGCGCATCTTCATCGATCTCGATTGCGACGTTTTCGATGCCGCGTATTTTCCCGCCGTCGCGCAACCCGAACCGTTCGGTCTGTCGCCCGCGGCCGTCCTCAAATGCCTGAACGATATCTGGTCGCCAAAAATCCGCGGCTTCGCCATCTCCGAATTCTTCCCCGCCCGCGACGACCGCGACCGCAGCCTGGCGACCCTCCTCTGGCTGGTGGAGTGGCTCTTTCTCAAGAATCATGAACGTGCTTCGCAATCGACATGATCGAGAAAAATCGTGTAGTGTCTCGTCCAGGCTAAATCTCCGGCGTGAGCCGGCGGGTTTATCCCGCCGGGACAAGCCCGGCGGCTCGCCTCAAC
>JBAXFO010000613.1:0-3641 GCA_037139885.1 Planctomycetota bacterium | reverse complement strand
CGCCGATGCCGCCGTTGTCGTAGACGTAATCGCGGAGCTCGACCATTCCGGCGGGGTTGGTGGGCGACCAGTAGCCGCTGCTGGGGGTGTCGTCGGAGCCGATCCATTCGCTGACGACTCGTCCCTGGCCGTCGTAAACGGTGCGGTGGATGACGCCATCGGGAGAGACGGTGCGATTGGCGCGGCCGCGATGATCGTAGCCCGTCGTGGTGCGGAGGTAGTTGACGCCGGCGGCGCCGAGGGTGGCCGATGTCGAATACGTGACGCCGGTGAGATCGAAATAGGTGTCGCTGGCGATGACTTGGCCGGCGTCGTTGACGTAGCTGCGTGAGAGCGACTGAATCCCCGAAATGGCCTCGGTGCCGTCGGGCCGGCCGCCGGTGAGGTGCGGCGCGGCCGACATGGTGAGGGTTTCGGTGTAGCCGCCGGCGCGGTCGTCGCGCATCACCTGGGTGGGGCCGGTGGGGGCATTCGTGGAACTGTTCCAGCCCGGATAAACGCGAACTTCGCGGTTGACATCGTCGTAGACTGTATAGGTGATGTCACCGGCCGGATCGGTCTTTTTAACGACCCGACCCTGGGAATCGTTCTCATAGGAAGTAATAAGATGCAGGCCGCCGCCGGACGGCGTGGACCAGCCGGATGGGAGGTTGGCAAAGGCGCCGGTATGTGTGGTGTTGACATCGACGATCTGCTTGGTGACCGCGCCGGACTGGGAGGCGTATTCGGTGTAGGTGAGGAAACCGTCCTGATCCTTGGTCCAGACGGGGCGGCCGTAGATGTCGAAAACGGTCGTTGTCGAGGACGCGGTTCCCGTGCCGTTTTGCAGGGTGGTGACGACCGGATAGGTCGTCGTCTCCGAGGCGATTTGCGTGGTGCCGCTGAAGAAGGTGTAGGCGTTCGAAGTCGTTTGCGCGCCGGTGCCGTCGTCGTTGCGGTAGACGGTGGACGAGGCCGGGAGAAAGATCGTCGTCGAGCCAGCGGTGGCGGCGATCTAGTCGATGGACGATTGGGGAACCGCAGCGCCGAGTTCGCCGTGCAACAAGCTGACAGTGTGCTGATAACCGGCCGCACCGCCGGCGGTGGTCGTCGTGGCGGTCGTGGTGGTGTAGTAGGCGATCGCCGAGATGAACCCGTCGTCGTCGCGAAGATACTGGTAATTACCGGCATTCAGGTGCAGCAGATCGGCGTAGGAGTCGTCGTAGCCCGACACGGCCGAGGGATTGGCCGACAGCGTCATCCGGCCCTGAGCATCGAACTTGGAAAAGGTCGCCCAGGATTGGTTCGCGACAGTGTCTTTGTACACCTTCAGCATGACTTCGCCGTAGGCGTTCGTGTAGACGATGTTCTGGTTTCCGTCGGGCAATGTCTCGACGGTCTTGACGCTCCAGCTGTTGAATCCGTCCGCGTTGCCGCTCGCGGTATAGCTGAACGTGTAGGTCCCCTGCCCGCCGCTGCACGCCGAGCAGCCGGCCCCTTGAACGATCTCCTTGGTGACGCGACGATTGGAGTCGTACTCGAAATAATGGTCGGCGAAGGAGGCGAGTTGGGTGTTGGTGGCGGTGCGCGGGTCGAAGCCGAGACTTCCCTGCGCCAGCGCGAAGGATGCCGGGGAGAGGACGTACTTGAGTCCGTGAACGTATCCGCCGGTTTCGCCCGCGACGAAGTAGCGGTAATAGGTCGTATCGAGCGTGGCGGAGGCGGGGTCGAGGACGGCCGCCGATTTCAAATCGCCCAGGTTGCCGTAGCTTTCGCTCCCATCGTAGTATGCGTAATCGACTTTGCGGATGGTGGTCCACGAACCGGCGCCGACCTTGCGGCGTTGCGTGACCTCGTCGAGCTTTCCGGTATTGGGGCCGCTCGCGAGGTACGCGGAGACGTACGATTCGACCACCGTCGCCCCATCGACGACGCTCGACCGCGTCACTTCCGAGACCTGTCCCGCGGAGGACGTGATCGAGATGACATTGCCGCCGCTGTCGACAATCCGCTTGAGCCGGCCGCGTTCGCCGGAGGGGGCGGACGAACTGAAGTCGTTGAAATGGAAGACGTCGCCGGCGGGATCGCGCAGCACGAATTCGTGATTGGCCGAGTCCAGGGCGAGCGTCGATTGATTGAAGAAGCGCGCCTGGTAGGCGCCGCTGACGAGATCGAAATACGTCGCTTCCGTGCCGCCGGTGACGGCGATGATGGAGCTGCCGTTTAACTGCAGATAAGGTCGCTGCGACTGAATCCAACCGACCCCGATCGAGTCGTCGCGAACATACCCGGGACCATTGGTCCAACTGCGCGAAAGGCCCCAGGGCAGGCCTCCGTCGGAACCGGCGAGGTCGGTTGCGCCGAGAGAGACGACGCCGTCGAAATAGCGGACGGGTTTTGCCGAGAATAGGTTTAGCCCGCCGCCCGTGGCGGCCGTGTAGGCGCGAATCACTGAGTCCGGCGCGGCGGTGGGACCGGTTTCGCAACAAGGAGTGCTGCATCGCGTCGGGTCGGCAATGGGGGGAGGCGTGGCGGCACCGAACGCGACGTTGTTGGTGCCGAGACCGTTGAGCGAGATCCCCACGTTTTTGCCAATCGTGCCGATCCCGGTGAAATTCGAGTTCAGGCCGAAGGGATTGCTGGCGCCGTAGATACTCTTTATCGCGTTGAGGTCGAAGAACATCTGGTAGCTGCCCGACCCGCCCGTCTGCGCGAAGGCGCGGAACGGGAAATCGTAGCTCACGCCGGAGCCGATGCCGCCGACAATCTGCTGCTGGTTGATCGGCCCGCCATAGTAGGTGCCGTTGCCGGCTTGCATGGTGAGCGTGCTGCCGCGCCAGCCGTTGGCGCCCTCGAACTGCACCGTGAAGTCGCGGAATTCCGAGTACGTGGAGAAACTCGTCCGCCCATTGCTGCCGCCGACCGTCGTCGCGGCCTGGTAGCTGTCGATGCCGAGGTCGAAGCGCACCGTTGGCGTGAACGTGATGCTGCTGCCGCTCACCCGGCGAACGCCGATGCCCAGAATGGTGTTGCCGCTGGCAAACGCGCCGGCGGAAAAGGTGCCGGTGCCGAAGCCCGTCGTGCCGCCGGTCGGCCCTCCACCCACGGCGCCGCCGCTGACGGAGTCGCTATTGAAGATGAACATCGTCTTGTACACTTCGTACACATCGGTGGTCGAACCCGAGCCGTAGATCCCGGCCTGATTCGACATGCCAACGCTGGTCCAGCCGGTCCACGAGGCGCCGCCGTCGATGGACGCGGGAACGTCGCGAGCTTCGAGCGTCTCGAAAATGGGCCGAACCCCGCGCGGCCGCCGCGCAGACAAGGCATTGCCACGCGTCTCGAAAAACTTTTCCCATCGCGCAACCACGCGATTCCAAATCGAAGGCAAGCGAGAGTCGAGGGAACGTCGCATTTCGCAACTCCATATCGTTTGCCGGGATTCTCCCGGCCATCCAAAATGGCCTACAGGCGCTTTTTAGATGATGTTGAGTTCCGACGGTTCGACGTAGGTTAAATTATTACAATTGGCTGTCAAGGAAAAAATAACAAGAATCTTGTCCGGCTTATAATTGAGGCTCTTCGCGTCCTGTAGTGGGTAAAACGTCCCTAGAATCGTGGCTCCCGCCTGATTATTTCCAGGAAAACGGGGCTGTTTTTCT
>JBAXFO010000612.1:0-3642 GCA_037139885.1 Planctomycetota bacterium | reverse complement strand
GCTCCTCAACAAATCCGCGGGGATTCCGATAAAGTTATGTGTAAATGACAGGCTGGCTCAACCCACCCTACGAAGACTTCCCCTTACGGCGAACGAGCGCGTACAGGGCGGCTCCGGCGACGAATTCGCCAGCGGTCCAGGCCAGCCGCAGCAGCAAAACTCCTGCGGCCAGCGAGGCCAGCGTCGAACCGGGCACAAATTGCAAGAACTCTTTGAGGACCCATTCACGAACGCCGAAGCCGCCCGGCACGACAACCGCCGCGAAGCCCAAAACGTACGCAAGGCCGACGATGGCGCAATAGTAGAACCACGAACCGAGCGTTAGCGGCGGCGCCGGATCGATGACGCTCGCCAAACACGCCCATACGCTGAGCCCCATCGCCAACCAGCCGACGCTCGTCAAAGCGATCCCTTGCAGGAGCACGTCGAGGCCAAGCTTGGGAGCCTGAAAAGCGTCGAGCGAAGGAAATTTCTGAGCCAATCGTTGAGCGAGCATATTGAACACGCCCGGCAACAACGGCGCTCCACAACAACTCAGCAGAATCAACCCGGTCAAATAAGGCGGAAATTGGATCCCGTAAAACTCCGGAGGTTCGACGAAGAACACAATCGCCGCCAACAACGCCCCGGCCGCCATGCTGGTGAGCACTTCGTAAAACGCCGTCACGATCGAGATGCCGAAGACAACGCCCGGCCCGCTCGCCTGATCGGCGCGAATGAGCAGCGCCCAGGCTTTGCCGGGGATGTATTTGCCGAGTTGCCCGAGAAAGTACGCCCGCATGGCGACCGGCAGCGTGAGCTGCTGATCGAAGAGCCGCATGAGGCGATACCAGAACAATCCCCACGTGGAAAGGCCGGCGAGATAAAGCGCGGCCGAGGCGACAAGCCAGCCGGGATGAAACGTGATGGCGCTGAGTTGTTCGCTCGTGAGATCGAGATAGAACTGCCGGCCGATCAGCACGAGGATCGTGACGGCGAGGAGAGCCTTGAAGATATTGAGGGCTGTTTTTCGCGACATGGGCCAGGTCAAAGGAAAGAGACCATCCGCGAACCGCGGCGAGGAAGCCGCGCTTCGCGGATGCGCCGAATCGAGGCCCGATCAAGCCCCGTATTTGCCGAGTCGTCCCGCGTGGGCCATCGCCAGGCTCATGAGATGCTTGGCCTCGAACTGCCCCAAGCCGCCGCGCAGGCAATACGATTCGCCGAACTCGACCACCCCATCGCTGCGCGCCGCCTTCGACCAGAGCAGCGTCGGCACGGGATGCCAGCTGTGGCCTTTGAGTTTGCTCGGCGTGCTGTGATCGCCGGTGACGATGAGGACGTCGGGATTGAGGGCCCGAATCCGCGGAATCTCGGCGTCGAAGCGTTCGATCATTTCGACCTTCGCGGGGAAGTTGCCGTCTTCGCCGGTGCTGTCGGTGTACTTGTAATGCAGGAAGAAGAAGTCGTACTTATCCCAGACCTTCTTCAGCGTCTCGACCTGCTCGGCAAGTGTCGCTCCCGCATCGAGCACATCCATGCCGACGAGCCGGGCCAGGCCCTTGTACATCGGATAGACCGCGATGCACGCCGACTTGAGGCCATAAACCTCTTCCATGGTCGCGATCTTGGGATAGCGAGCGAAGCCGCGAAGCGTGACGGCGTTGGTCGGCGAATCGTTCTTGAGGACCTCGGCGGCCCGGGCGGCGAACTGGTTGACGATCGTCGCGGTGGTCTGCGACGCCGGATCTTCGCCCTTGGCTTCGAGCGGCGTGACGCCCAGCGCTTGCGGGTCGGTGTCGTTCACCTTGTCGCCGAGATTGTCGCCGCGGAAAACGACGACAAAGCGGTGTTCGCGAACCGGTTCGACGAAGACTTCGACGCCGGGGATTTTGATCTCGGCGAGCTTCTTGGACATGGCGACGCAGCGTTCCGTCGTGGGCCGACCGGCGCGGCGATCGGTGATCTTGCCGGTCGCATCGACGGTGCAGAAATTGCCGCGCACGGCGACATCCCGCGGGCCGACCTGAAAATTGATCCCGAGAGCTTCCAAAATGCCCCGGCCGATCTGGTATTCGAGGGGGTCGTAGCCGAAGAGGCCGAGGTGGCCGGGACCGCTGCCGGGGGTGATGCCGGGGAGGACGGGGATGCTCAAACCGCAAACCCCTTCGCGGACGGCGGCGTCGAGGTTCGGCGTCCGCGCCGACTCGAGCTCCGTCTTGCCCCCCATCTCCAGGGGGAGCCCGCCCAGGCCGTCCATGACGGCAAGGACGATTTTGGTGCTGTTCTTTTCGCGCAAACTTCGAATCAATTCGTGCAGGTTCATGGTCGGAGGTTTACCGCATCAGGTTTGGGAGGTAGATTAACGAGGATGGATTCGAGCGTTGTCCGCCGCGACGAAGACACGAGCATGGCGCGGCCCCAGCGCGGCTAACTTTCTCATCCCACATGGGATTCATTCTATGCAACTGCCCGACGAAGCGATCACCTACCAATACCAAAATGCGTTCGCCTCTCCCGCCGAAGATTGGACCGCCGCGGGCGAGCTCCGCGCGCAGCACTTCCTCCACCACGCACAACTGCGTGATCTCACCGACCGTCTGACCAAAGTTCGCGGCCAAATCGCCGCCGAACGCGAACTCAAAAACCCCTCCCCCGAGCAAATCCCGCTCGACGCCGGCTTCATCGATCTCCCCCAGCAAACCCTCGACGGCTTCCGCCGGCAAGGCGAAGCGAGCGTCCTCGGCCGAGTCCTCGCCCGGGCGCAAATCCTGCGCGAACAGACCGATCGCGTCGTCATCCTCGGCATCGGCGGTTCGTATCTCGGCGCCCGCACCATCTTCGACGCCCTGAAATCGAACTATCACAACGACCTCCCCCCCCGCGACCGGCCAAACGTGCCACGCATCTATTTCGAAGGCGACAACGTCGACAACGACGCTCTGCAAGAACTTTTCGATCTCTTGCAGCTGACGTGCGTCGACCCCGAAATCCGCGAGGAGCGTTGGGGCGTCGTCGTCATCAGCAAATCGGGGGGAACGCTCGAAACCGCGGCCGTGCTCCGGGCGATTCGCCGCGAGATGGTCGAATTTTACGGCCATCACTCGCCGCTCCTGAAAGATTTGCTCGTGCCGGTCACCGGCGCCGAGGGAAAGCTTCGCAACCTCATGCGCGCCGAAGGGCTGACCGACGACCAGATGCTGACGATCCCCGACAACGTCGGCGGTCGCTATTCCGTATTCACGCCCGTGGGACTCGTGCCCGCCGCGGTGATGGGGCTCGATGTCCGGGCCCTGCTCCTGGGCGCGGCCGCCATGACCAAACGGTTTCTCGAAGAACCGTTCGAACGCAATCCCGTGCTTCAGTTCGCGGCCGTCAATTTCTTGATGGCGAAGACGAAGCCGATGCGCGTGTTTTCGATCTGGTCCAAAAAGCTCGAATCGCTCGGCATGTGGTACGACCAACTCCTCGCGGAAAGCCTCGGCAAACAAGGCATCGGCCCAACGCCGCTCACGACCGTGCAAACGCGCGACCTGCACTCCCGCGGCCAACAACATCAAGAAGGCGCTCGCGATAAGTTCATCAACAACTTGATCGTGAAGACGCCGAGCCATCCCCCGATCATGATCGGCATGATGGACCGCAACGAAGACGACCTGAACC
>JBAXFO010000611.1:0-3644 GCA_037139885.1 Planctomycetota bacterium | reverse complement strand
GTATAGGTGACGCGGTCGCCGGGCGCGAAGCCATGCGCGCCCTCGCCGGCCGCGACGATCGTGCCGGCGCCCTCGACACCGATGCCGTTGGGCAGCGGCGTCTGCTTGGCCGGAAGGCGAACGAGGGTCCAGTTGAGGCCAAAATCTTTCGTAAGATATAATCCTTTGAACCCGCCCGTCGCCGTGCTCACGAAAGCGTACAGCCAGCCGGCGTACAGCTGATCGAGCAAAACTCGACCGGTCTTGGCTGGGGCGGCGAGTGTGATTCGGCCTGTCGTCGCCCCGTTCGGGTTGACGAGCGGGTTGCTGACCGGGATTTCGATGTCGGCCGGCGAATTCGTCACGTCCCGCCGCGTCGGCACGCCGGTGCCGCCGCCACGGATGCTCATGCTGGCGGCCAGCGGGGCATTCGACGTGTAATAGACGCCTTCGCCCTGGAAGCCGGCATAAAGGATCTGGGCGTTCGCAGAGCCAATGCTCGGGGCGAGCACAATGTCGGTCGCCTGGCCGGCGCGCAACAGCTTCCAGGTTCGGCCCGAGTCGTTGCTCCGGTAAACGCCGCCTGGAGTCCCGGCGATCGTTCCGCTGAATGCGGCATAAACGATGACTTCGCCGGAGGCTTGCGGCGTAGGATCAACGAGGATCTTGAACGCCGTCTTATTGACGAATGTGTGGTCGCGGGCCGCGTCGCCGATCGGCAAAATATTGCCGCTGGCATCGGCGTTGGTGAGGCTGTCGAGTAGACGCCAGGTCTTGCCGCCGTCCATCGAGCGGAGGATGCCGACGCCCGGGGTTGCCGTGTCGCCTTCGCCGGTGGCGACAAAAATGATCGATTGATTCGTGTCGTTGTTGCGGCCGAAGACGGCAATGCTGCCGACGTTGAGGCCGTAGCCGGGAGCGAGGTCGGTCAAGGGGACATAAGTCGGTCCGCGCGTGTCGGCGGTGAGGAAGTTGGTCGTCTTCCAGACGCCGCCGCTCGCTCCGGCAACATAAACGGTGTTGCCCGAGGGATCCGACGGATCGACGGCGAGGCCGCCGATGCGGCCCGCATTCGGCACGGGCTGCTGCAGCGTGATCGACCACTTGACGAGCGTGCCGTCGAGAGTCGTTGCAGCATTCTTGATGCGGAGAATCCAGTTGCCCTGCGAGTTGTGTTCCTTGACGGCGCCGAGCGGGCTCAGCGGACTGTAGGGGCCGTCGTAAATTCCCAAGCCGGCGACCGTCGGGGTGGTCTGAATCGAAAACGTCGACGAATCGTCGAGGACCACGTTCGTGAAATTAGCGTGCGGGACAGTTCCTGTCGTGCCCGCGCCGGAAAAGAGGGGCACTTCCACGCCGTCGGGCGCACTGAGCGTTGCCGTGAGATCGGGAATATTCTGGTGTTGAATCGTCAGCGTGACGGACGCGCCGCGGACGACGAAACTCGAAGGAACATAAATGAAGGAATCGACGGTGGTGTTGGCCGCCAGCGTCAAATCGCTGTTGACGCCGGCCGAGCCATAGACGTTCGGCTGGGTGAGGCCGGTGCCGTCCTTGATGGCCGCAGGGCCGACCGCGGTCCAAGAGGTTTCCGAGCGAGCGTCGGTCGGGTCTTGCGTGAAGTTGCGGAAGGTCGCAGTAAACTGATCGGCCACCGGTTCGCCCAGGCCAGACCCGGCGACCGACTGCTTGAGCGTCAGCGACCATTTGACGATCGTGCCCGTCAAGCTCGACGAATTGCTCTTGATGCGCAGCGACCAATCGCCCAGCGAGCCGTGGTCTTTGAATCGACCGAGTTCGAACTGCGGGTTGAATGGGCCGGCGCCGATGCCCGTGCCTGCCGAAGTGCTCGCCAACTGGATCGGGAAAAATGCCGAATCGTCGAAGGTGGTGTTGGTGAAGTTCGCGTGCGGCGTGCTGCCCGAGGTGCCCACGCCGGAGAAAAGCTGAACGGAAAATCCGTCCGGAGCGACCAGCTCGGCCGTCAGGTCGGGGATGTTCTGATGGTTGATTGACAGGGTGAGCGTGACGCCCTGGACGAGGAAGCTCGAGCCGACATTGATGACCGAACTGACAGTCGAGATTGCGGGAATGAGTTTGTTGTTGTTGGCGCCGGAGGAATTAAAGGTCAGTGGCAGGATGGAGCCGTTGTTGGGATCGCCGCCGCGGAGGAGGTCGACGCCGGCGTCGGTGTCGGTATCGACGCGATTGCCGAAGACGAGGGTGAGCTTGGCGCCGGTTCCGACGCCGGTGGCGCTTGTGAACGTGAGGCTGCCGGTCGGCGTGCCGGGACGGACCAGGGCGACGCTGGCGACCGCGCCGCCGGCGCCGAGCGTTTTGACCTGGAACTGGGCGGTCGTACCGCCCGTGCCCGAGACGTCGATCAAGTCGCCGACGGCATAGCCCGCGCCGCCGACCGAGACCGTGGCGGAATTGAGCGCGGTGTCTTTGATGTACTTGTTGTTCGAATCGGGGCCAAAGGAGATCGAGTAGGTGCCGCTGCGCGATTGCGTCGGGAAGCCGACTTGAAAAGTGCGAGTGCCGACGAACGTCGCCAGATTGAACGTGGCGCCGGAGCCGGTGCCGCCCGACACGGAGGCGGGATTGACCGGCAGTGCGTAGTACGAACTGTAGGGAACGAGCACGACACCGGTGATGCCGCCCGAGGCATCGACGTGAGTCACCAGGACCTCGGTCGGGACAGAGGCATTGCCGCCGAGCACGTCGAGCACATCGCCGACCTTGTAGCCGCTGCCGGCGGCGACCACGCTCGCCGTCGAGGGAGTGCGAAGCGACGAGTCGACGGTGAACGGATTCAGCGTGAAGCGATCGAGCGTGCCGCCGATGCCGTTGGCGGCGTCGACGATGCGGAGCGTCCAGACGCCCTGGTAGTTCTTGCCATTCAGCGAAGACAGTGTGTTGATGTAGCCGAGCTTGAACGATGCGCCGGTGCCGCTGCCGGAGGTCGAAACGGTGACGTTGTTCGGCGACGGATCGATATACGAACCGCCCTGAAGAACGCTAACGCCGGTGATAACGCCGCCGGCGCCGACCGAGGTGACCTTGAGCTGCGCGGCCGTTCCCTTGCCGCCCTGAACGGTGAGCACGTCGTTGACCGCGTATTTGGTGCCGCCGAGGACGGCGGTTGCGGAATTGACCACGAGCGGGTCGCGGAAAATGCCGGAATAGGGGCCGGTCCCTTCGGTCAGCGCCTTCGGGCCGTTTTGATCGATGACTGTGCCGTTGAGATTGGCGCCGGCCAGATTCGCGAAGAGCGGCACCTGTGTGCCGTCGGGAGCGATCAGCGTGACCGTCAAGTCTTTCACCTGCGCATGGGTGATCTTGAGACCGACAGTGAGATCGCTGACCGTCAGCGAATCGGTGATGGTGATTTTGGTGTCGAGAGTCGCGCCGTCGGCGATGGTTTGCGCGGCGGAAGTCGTGTAACCGCGGCCGACATTGGTCAAAGTGACGCCGGCCACCTTGCCGCCAGAGATGACGGCTGTGCCGGCGGCGTTGACGCCGTTGCTGCCCGGGAATGCGACGGTCGGTGCGGTGGTGTAGCCGCTGCCCTGGGTGAGCATGGTGACGGCGATGATCGAGCCGCCGCTGATGGTGGCGATGCCGGTGGCGCCCGAACCGCCGCCGCCGGTGAAGGTCACGAG
>JBAXFO010000610.1:0-3652 GCA_037139885.1 Planctomycetota bacterium | reverse complement strand
CTTGTTCCGTGGGTCCGATGAATCTACAGTAAAGGACGGTTCGAGAACTTCCAGGGGCCTTGCATGTTTCGTCTTCTCGATGACGGCGCCCAACTTTGCGACGGCGTCACCCGGCGGCAGTGGCTGGTCCTGGGAAGCCTCGCCGCGTTTGCGGGCGTCCAAACGCCAGCGCTTGCGTCGCCGCGTCCGCGCGAGCGGGCGTTCGGCAAGGCGAAAGCGGTCATCGTTCTCTTCCTCACGGGCGGCCCGCCGCAACACGATACCTGGGATCCGAAGCCCGACGCCCCCGATGTCATTCGCGGCGAGACGCGGCCCATCGCGACTTCCCTGCCGGGTTTGTCCGTGGGCGAGTTGATGCCGCGCACGGCGGCGATCGCGCATCACGTCTGCGTGCTGCGTGCGATGTCGACCGGCGACAACGCGCATTCATCGAGCGGCTACGCCATGCACACGGGCCAGGCGCACCAACCGCTCAGCTTCGAGAACGCTCGCCCCGGCCCGCCCAACAACGCTCCCAGTCTCGGAGCGATCTTCAAAACGCTGCGGTCGCGGCCAGGACGTCTGCCGGCGGCGGTGACCTTGCCGGAACAGATCGTCAACAACCCGAACCTTCCCTGGCCCGGCCAAGACGGCGGCTACTTGGGGCAAACCGCCGACCCGTGGCTGCTGCGTTGCGATCCCACCGCGGCGGGCTTTCAGGTGGCCGAGTTGGCGTTGCCCCACGATGTGCCCGCTTTACGCGTGGACAACCGGCGAACGTTGCTCGATCAAGTCAATCGCCATTTCAACGCCATCGAACGGCACGATGAAAATCAAGCGCAAGCGTTCGCTCTTTTGCGTTCTCCCTCGGTGCGTCACGCCTTCGATCTCAACCAGGAATCCGCCCCGCTCCGCGAACGATACGGGTCCACGAAATTCGGCCAAAGCGTCTTGCTGGCGCGACGACTCGTGCAGGCTGGCGTGCCGTTCGTGCAGGTCAACTATCCGCGCGAAGCGGGCGACACAACCGCCAACAGCCCCCTTTGGGACACGCATCAGGGCCATTTCGTCCGCATGAAGAACGTCTTGATGCCCGCGATGGACGCGGCCTATGCAACGTTGATCGCCGATCTTGCGCAGCGCGGCCTGTTGGAGGAAACGCTCGTCGTGTTGATGGGCGAGTTCGGGCGGACGCCGCGAATCAACAACGACGCCGGCCGCGACCATTGGGGGCCGGTTTTCTCGATCGCCCTGGCCGGCGGCGGCGTGCGCGGCGGGCAGGTCATCGGCTCGTCGGACCGAGTCGGGGCGTTTCCGCGCGATGGCCGAGTCACGCCCCAAGACCTGCATGCGACGATCCTACACTGCCTCGGCATCGCGGCCGACGAGACGTTTCGCGATCGCGAAGGCCGAGTTTTGCATGCGGCCAGCGGCACGGTGATACCGCAAGTCCTATAAATGGAATGGGGAGTCGCTGTTGCTCCCGAAACTCCTTCGCGAATGGACAGTCGCGCATGACGCCCCCTCGTTCTTCGACGCCGCGACTTCCCAAGGCGGATCGCAAAAAACAATTGCTGTCCCACGCCAAGAAGCTGTTCGTCGACCTCGGCTTTCAACACACGACGACCGAGAAGATTGCGCAAGCCGCCGGCGTCTCCGAACCCGTTCTGTACCGGCATTTCGAGAGCAAGAAGGCGTTGTTTCTGGAGGTGCTCAAGGAAGTGCGCGAGGCGACCATCTTGCGCTTCACGGAACGGGCCGCCACCATCGCCGACCCGCTCGAAAAGCTGCGCGTCATCATCGATCTTTATCTCGGCAGCACTCGCGAACACGCTCTCGAATTTCGCGTCATGCATCGCACGCTCATCGAAACGGACGATCCCGAGATCGCCGACTTTTTACGTTCGTTTTATAACGACAACGAGACGTATCTTTCGGCCGTCATCCAGAATGGGCAGCTTGCCGGGGTCTTTCGCTCGGACCTGGATCCACGCGTGGGAGCGTGGGAACTCATTCGCACGGCGCTCGGCTATACGCTCACGTTGCCTCTCGAGATTCCGCTGTACAAAGAGCCCGATTATGTCGCCAAGGCGGTGGATTGCATTTTGAATTGTCTGCGGGCGGAGTGATGTGCGGTTCTCCGGCGCGGGAACTTGCCGTGGCTACAGCCCTCTGCCGCTCTGGGGCAGAATGGGTCGGCTTGCAGAGATTTTGGCTCCCACCGCTCGCTCGCTCCCTTGCGATTTTTCGCAGTCCCCATTACACTCCACACGTCAATTCTTTCCTTTCGAGGCTTTCGCCATGATCTCACTGCGTCGCCAACACCGCTGGTTCGGCATGGGCTTTCTTCTGGCCTGGGCTCTTTCCCAATCGGCCGTCGTCAACGCCCAAAACGAGCCGGCCCGCTCCAGCCCGGCCGAGAAGATCCGCAGAACGCTCGATCAGGTCATCGCTCTCGATTACCAGGGCAACTCCTTCGGCGAAGCGATCAATCACCTCAAAGACCGGACGCAACTCCCCATTCAACTCGACCAGGTCGCCCTCCAGCAGATGGGGCTCGTCGACGGCATCCCGGTCAACATCGAACTCCGCAACGTTCGCGGCAAAGTCCGCACCGCGCTGCAAAATCTCCTCGCGAACCACAATCTCACCTACGTCATTCTCGAAGACAGTCTGGTGATCACAAGCGAAGAAGCCGCCATCGCCCGCCAGATGCGGCAACGCGTCGCCCTCGATCTCAACGAGGTTCCCGCCAACAAGGCCCTGCGCGATCTCGCCAAACAAGTCGGCGTCAGTCTCGTGCTCGATCCACGCGTCAACAAAATCGCCGCCCAACCGGTGTCGCTCCAGCTGGAAGAAACCAGCGTCGAAACCGGATTGCGGCTCGTCGCGGAATTAATCGATTTGAAAGCCGTGCGAATCGGCAATGTGATCTTGGTGACGGACGCCGCTCGAGCGGAACGCATACGACGCGAGGAGAATGAGCTTCGCCACGGGGCCGTGGGCATGCCGATGATCATCGATCAAGTGATTCGTGGCGGCGGCGGTAATGCGGTTCCCGGCGTGGCGCCGCCGCAGGTTGAACCGAAGATCGAATGATTGTGAGGGGGCAGTCAACCAAGCCCTGGGATGAGGCGCTCCGAATCCCAGGGATCGCAAATGAGCGTCAATTCTCGCCGCTGGCTTCTTCGAGCACATCTTCGGCGACATAAATGGGGACATTGGCCGTCACCGCGAGGGCGATGGCGTCGCTGGGGCGGCAGTCGATTTCGGTGATTTCGCCGTCTTTGCGGATGCGGAGCTTGGCGAAATAGGTGTGTTCGCTCAATTCGTTGATGAGAATATCCTGAAAGTCGCCCCCCAGATTGTCGATGACGCTGGTGATTAAATCGTGCGTGAGCGGGCGGGGCGACACTTCGCCTTTGACGCGGCGATTGATGCTCGTCGCCTCGAAGATGCCGATCACGATGGGAAACGAGCGGTCTCCCTCGGCTTCGCGAAGCACGATGACGTGCGAATCGTGGATTTCGTTGATGATCACGCGTTTCAATTCCATCAAGACAGGCACGGCGGCCTCGCGATTTTCAGGGTGGGGCGATGACGATTCTCGGGGACGTGAGGCTCATTATAGTTGAATTGACGAAGTTGGGTCAACGGAACGGCGCGGACCGGT
>JBAXFO010000609.1:0-3660 GCA_037139885.1 Planctomycetota bacterium | reverse complement strand
CGGTCAACGCGCGACCGCCCATTTCTTTGCCGTTCATGGCCGCGATCGCAGCCTGAGCTTCTTGATCGCTGCCCATTTCCACAAATCCAAATCCCTTGGACCGTCCGGTGTCGCGGTCCATGATGACCTGTGCCGATTGCACCGTCCCGTGGGCCTGAAACATTTCCTGCAATTCGCTGTCGGTGACGCCATAGGTCAAATTTCCGACATACAACTTCGTACCCATAATGGGTCTCCTGAGATACGGCCAATCCGCGCCGAGGCCAAACAGTGGAGCAGCGCTTTTCAGCAAACAATCGACAAAACGAGGGAAGGGAAGTGGGAGTGGACGATGGCAAAAAAGAACATCAAGACCATTGACCCGATTCGCGATACCCAAGTGACTCTAATTATACGAGGAAAAAACTTTTTGAGGAATAAATTTATCGTCTGTCGCCTTTTTTTGGTCCACCTGCCGCTGAATACGCGTTCACTTCCAGCCGTTGAGAAGCTTCTGCACACCCGCCACGTCGATATTGCGGTCGAGTTCGATGCAATTGCAGTCGCTGTAATAAGGCTGCGGCGGCGACGATCGCACCCGCTTCTCCCTCAAAAAGTTATGCAGCGCATTCGCGATATCGATCGGCACGCGAATGAAGCGGCGTTTGTCGTCCCCTTCGATTTGCAATCGCCGCGACATTCTCTTGCTCGGTTTCGCAGCTGGAGCTTTCGACTTGCCGACGAGCGGAGCCGCCAACGGAGCCAGGCGACGCGAAATTCGCACCGTCCCGCGCGGCTTCGGAGCCGCGATCGTCGCCGGCTCGACGATCCGCGCCAGCCTCTTCGGCGAACGGACGCGGCTGACCAACGAATGAATATGGTCCGCCTGAAAGACGATGCTCGAACCGGCCTCGAGAATCTTCAGCGCCGCCATGCGCGGCTTCTTGTCGAGCTTGCCGCGAAAGCCGGCGCTGCGCACGCTCGTGATGCGCACCGTCACCGTCTCGTAAGCCTTCTCATCCACCGACAACGACAATTTCACGCGATCCCCCGCGCACAGCGAGAGGACGTCCGACTGCAAGACGGCGTCAACGATGCCCTCTTTTTTCCGCACGCCCTCAATGTTCTCGATCAGATAAGGCGTTTTCATCGACATTCTCATGAGGTGGAGGCCGATTCAATAACTGCGCACGATTTCCGGGATCGACGTGACGATGTTGCCCTTGCTGTCGGCGATGAGAAAGTAGCTGTGAGCCACAGTCGCCGAGACCACATCGGGCCCCACCAAAATGTTCACGCGAAAGCGGTCCGCCCACAACGAATGAACGTGAATCTTATGCAAGCCGGTCGGCTGTCCGAGCGTGCGCACGACGTTCGCGCCGATCAGCGCGTTCAACTGCCCCTGCTCGTTCGCCTGCTCGGCTGGCTTGGGATCTTGCGGCTTTGTCGCCATGGTGATTGTGTCCAAACGGAGAACGCTGCGCGCCAAAGGGAAGAGCACACGCCGCATTCTCGCGGAAAAGGATGGCCGCCGGTTCCGAAGAACGGCATTCTGAGGGAAAGGGCGGCATCGGAAATCGCAACAGGTCTATTCTAGCAAGTTGCGGCGTGGATCCGACGAATGTTTCGACCTCGGCGACGCTAAATTAGCGCTGCATCAATTCCGCCACGAGCGCGTCGGCGGCGTACAGGTTTCGCAAAGCGTGCAACACCGCCTCGCAACTCACGGAAATATGCCGGGCCTGTTCTTCGGTGTAAACGAAATTACGGACGAGGCCATGGCGGTTGCGGTCGAAATTGACGCCGACGAGAGCCCCGGCGCGGTTGAGGACCGGGCTACCGGAATTGCCGCCGATGGTGTCGGAGGTCGAGACGAAATTGAACGGCGTCGCCAGGTCGAGCTTGTCTTTGCCGTCGAGCCAGCGCGGCGGCAGGTCGAACGGTTCGCGGTTCTTGTGTTCGGCCGAGCGGGCGAAGGCGCCGGCGAAGGTGGTTTGATAAGGAATCTTAACGCCGTCCTCGACATAGCCTTTGACGACGCCGAACGCGAGGCGAAGGGTGAAGGTGGCGTCGGGTGGGACGCCGGCGCCGTGCTTTTGGAAGAGCGACTGGGAGATCTTCTGATACGCCTGTTGCTGGATTTCTTCGAGTTCGTCGAACCATTGGCGGGGCGTGGCGTCGACCGATTTCGCGAACAGAATCATGGGGTCTTGCGAGGCGTCGATGCCTTTCTTGCCGGCGGCGAAGAGTTGTTTGCGGACTTCGACGTCGGCGAGGGTTGTGCCGTTAATCACACGGGCGGCGATCTGCACAGGGGCTTCGGCGGCGGAGGCGTCGATGTCGCAGCCGAGTTCTTTCATGAACGACAAGGAGCCGGCCAGCTTGACGCGTTCGAGTTCGGGATAAATCGGCGCGGGCGAGAAGAGTTGGAGTTTGAGCGATTCGAGGTTGCTGCCGCGGTATTCGGGTAGACGTTCGCCGTCCGGTTTGGGGAGTTCGTCGGCAAGGCGGACGAGGTGGCGGGCGATCTTGAACAGGCGGCTATCGAAGGCGTCGCCGCGTTCGAGGAGGGCGTATTCGCGTTCGCGGGTGGTCGGCATCTTGGGGTTGGGGGAACGTTCGCCAAGTTTCTTTTGCACGGCCTCGACGGCGTCCCATGGGGAGTTTTTGGCGTCGCCGTCGCGGAGCGATTTTTCGATGCGGGCCTTGGTTTCGAGAAGCTTGGGGTCGAGCAGGCCCTGGAATTGGCCGGTGAGGGCTTTGCGAGTGTTGGCCGTCGACGCGAGATCGCCGCCGGCCATGCGTTTCTGTTCGGGCCCCCGGGCGGCGAACTGGAGCAAGAGAGCTTCGCGGCAGCGGAGCATCTGCAGGGTGTAGGGGAGAATCTGGTCGCGGCGGTGCACGAGGCGGGCGAGCGTTTCCAGGCGATTGGTCGTGCCGGGATGGCCGGTGACGAAGACGAGATCGCCTTCTTTGGGGCTCGATGGGCTCCAGGGAAAGTAGCGTTCGCTGCGGACGGGCTGGTCGTTTTCGTAGACGCGGAAGAAGCAGACATCGAAGTCCCAACGGGGGAACTCGAAGTTGTCGACATCGCCGCCGAAGGAAGCGACGGAATGTTCGGGAGCCATGACGAGGCGGACATCGGTGAATTTCTTGTAGCGATAGAGATGATAGAGGCCGCCGTGATAGAGGGTGACGACATCGCTGCGCAGGCCGGTTTTGGCGAGCGATTCCTTGGTGATCTCGGCGATGACCGCCTTGCGGGCCGCGAGGGCGGCGGCGGGGGACATGTCGGGCTTGACCCTTTCCTGCACGCGGGCGGTGACGTCGACGATCTCTTGCAGGACGTTCAATTCCAGATCGGGGCACTTCAATTCTTCGGCGCGCGTCTTGGCGAGAAAGCCGGCTTCAAAGAGATTGTTGGCCTTCGTGCTCAATTTTTGCAGCGAGTCGGCGCCGATGTGGTGATTGGTGACGACGAGGCCGTTGGGCGACACGAAGCCGCCGGAGCCGCCGTTGTTGAAGCGGACGGAGGCCCGCATCATGGCGTCGAGCCAGGCTTCGGTGAGGTCGAAGTTGTACGCGGTTTTGAGTTTGTCGCGCGGGGGTTGGTTCAGCAGCCACATGCCTTCGTCGGCATGGGCGACCGGAGGGCAGAGGAGAAGGAGCAAGGTGAGCTTC
>JBAXFO010000608.1:0-3682 GCA_037139885.1 Planctomycetota bacterium | reverse complement strand
CAGCGTGTCGTCCCCGCCTTCGAGATTGACGTGGGTGAGGTGCGACACTTGAACGAGGTTGATCGCGTCGGCTCCGGCGCCGGCGTTGATCGTCGTCGGCGTCACCGTGTTCAGCACGCTAAAGATCGACGAATGATCGCCGAAATTGACTTCCGTGTTTTCGAAGCCCTTGAAGAGCGTGACCCGATTGGTGGCCGCGGATTCTTGCTCACGGTCGTAATCGCGGATCATGCCCGTGTTCGCGTCGAGGCGATCGAGCCGGCCGACGGGAGTCGTCCCGGTGGCTCGGAGATCTTCGAGCTTGAAGACGTCGCTTCCTGAGCCCGCGTCGATCGTGATTTTCGCGTTGGCTTCAGACGGCGACACGGCCAGCGCGGGCGAAACCGCGCTGCCGTCGGCGGGATCGATGAGCCGCAGACCGCCCAGACGCGCGGTGTCGTCGCCGCCGCGCAAGGCGATCGTGAGCGGGTAATCCGCCCGCAGAATCTTGAGATCGTCGACGCCGTCGCTGAAGGAGTAACGGCCATCGATGGCGTTGAAATCGCTGGGGCGATCGTTCTGGGCCGACACGATCGGCAGATTCTGTCCGCCGACGAGCGCGGTGAGTCGGCTGCTCAGGAAACGCTTGGTCGCGCCGCCGAACAGAGCGATCTGGGCGTTGTCGGTCGTGTCGAACGTCCAGTTCGCATCTTGCGTATTCGAAACGTCGAACGTGATCTTTTCCACCTGGATCGCGGTGACCGATGTGCGACTGGAAAGCGACCGGTCGAGCGTGGCGACGAGCGCATCGAAACCGCCGCCGGCTTCCCAGGTCGTCGGGATGTACATGTTCGGAATGGTGAGCGTATCGGTGTCGCTGTCGGTCAGGATGCGAAGCGATTGGCTGGCCAGGATGCCCGACGTTTCTTCAGGAAGCGTGAGGTTGATGATCTCGCCGGGGTCGGCGTTGCCCTGATCGTAGCCGAGGGTGATCTCGCCGCTCAGAGCCTTGAGCCGATGCGTGGGATTGAGCGGAATCGTATCGCCGGCGAGGAGAGCGACGCCGCCATTTTCGCTTTCGACGGCGACGCCGTTTTTAAGAACGATGTTTTCCGTATTGAGCGCGGGGCCATCGGCGGCGCTGATGACGATGTCGCCCCCCGCCTTCACGTCTTCGAGAACCGAGACGGCTCCCGCCGTGAGGCCGCGAACTTCGACGCCGCCGGCCGCCTTGACGCCCGTGACGAGCGGATCGAGCCCGCCGATGGTGAAGCCGGCGTTATTGGCGATGAAGACGCCGCCGAGCGTCGATGCCGATTCGAACGTCGTCATCGTCGTTTCGAGCGGATTGGTCTTCGTGCCGAAATTGCCTGTGCCCTTGATGACCAGGGTGGCGGTGGCGATGTCGGAATCGACGCCGGGGTGGTTGTCGACGATGTCGTTGATGTTGGCGATGCGGACGTTGCCCGTGGGAATCGAGCGGATCACGCCGGTGAGCGTCATATTGTTGCCGCCGAAATCCAAAGTTACGTCGCCCGTCGCCGCCGCGATCGACGGCACGAGGATCGTCTGCGCGATCGCCGCTGGCGACAGTTGGATGGCCACTGCGCCATTGGCTTCAGCGAAGAGCCGCGGGGCGGGGTCGCGGTCGGCCTCTTGTTCGAGCTTCACTTGCAGCGGAGTCGCGGCCGAGCCGATGGTGCCGGTCGCGGTCGTCATCGTCAGATCCGCGGTCTTGATGACGGCCGCCGAACCTGTCCTCGTGAGGTCGCCGCTCACAAAGAGACGCGTCGTGCCGAGCGGGTTGTTGAGCGTCCCGTTGACAAGTAGATCGCTTCCGGGCTGGGCGTTTGTGAAGATGGTGACCGTTGGGTTCAGCACCTTGAAGATCGGCCCACCCGCAAGCACGCCCGAGGGGCTGTTGTTGCCGTCGAGGATGGTCAGGGCGCCCAGGCTTCCCGGCACGGTCATATCGAAATCGTCGATGCGCACGTCTTTCGCCGAAGCGTTGACGACGAGCGCCCGCTTGATGCGATCGGGCGCGCGGCGCTCGGCGCCGGGGCCGAAGATCACTTCCCCCGCGGCGTTGAAAATGTCCGGTTTGGGCGTCTTGTCTTTATCGAGCGTCGGGTTGGGCGTGGGGGCGATGAGAGTCGTGCTGCCGACGCTGCCGTCGGGATCGAGCTTTTGAATGACCAACGTATTGCCGACGAACTGGACGGTGTAGCCCTTGTTCTTCGCGATCGCCCCGGCGGCGTTCACTTGCAGATCGAGCCATTTGACGCCATCGACCAGCGTGCCGGCGATGTTGACTTCATTCCGCGCGTTGACAGTGAGTTCGAAATCGTCGCTCGCGGGATCGATGCCGAACGAGTCGAGCACGGTGTCTTGTTTGATGAGATCCGACGCATCGGCGGCATGCGTTTCGAGCCGCATCACGTTCGCCAGCAGGGTCGCTCCGGCATCGACGATGATCTTCGAATTGAGGGCGACGGTCTGAAACGTCTGGCCATCATGAGCGGCCACCGCGCCGAAGCCTTCGCCGCGGCCGAGGGCGACCAGGCGGATGGCGTCTTGTCCCGAAAACAGAGTGAGCGTTTCGCCGCTGAGGACGCTCCCCGTTTGTTGGCGAATTTCCGTATTCGAAGCCACGTCCATTTTCGACGTGGTGCGGACCAGTCCGCCGGCCGCGTACTGCTGGCCCAGCGCCTTCGAATTCACGTTCAGCGCATCGACCTGGGCGTTGACGGCGACCGTCTCCGCCTCGACCTGGCTTTTTTGGCCGAACGTGACCAGCGCCAGCGGCGCATCGTTCACGCCGCGAATGCTCGTATCCGCCTCGGCGAAATTGAGCGACAGGCCGCCGAGGAACTTGGTCTTGACGGTCGTCGTGTCGTTCACCTGATTGTTGGCCTTGATGGTCGCCTTGCCCCCCGACCCGAGCACATTGACGGCGCTGGCCGAGCCGAACGTCACCTGGGCGGTCGTGCGAATGTCCTCCACCGTGGTCGCGTCTTGTCCGGCGGCGATGCCCGCCGTCAGGGCGTTGGCGTCGTTCACGATCTGGTTGTTGGCGTTCGCGAGCACGTTGACGGCATTCAGCGCCGTGATCGTGGCGCCGTCGCCTAACATCGCGGACACGTCGCTCGTCTGCGTCACCGTGCTCTTTACAAAGGCGACGCCGAGCATGCTTCCCGAAGACGAGCTCGATTCGGCATCGGCGCGAGCGCGCGGCAGAGTCGCCTCCACCGTGGCCGTATTGCCCGCGTGAATTTGAGCGCTATTCGCAAGCGCTGCCCGCACGGTCGGAGCGACGACGATATCGCTTTCCGACGACGCCACGGTGAACTGACCGAGACTCAAACCCACCGTGTCCGCCTTGGCCGTGTCATCGCCGAGCGCACGCACGAGGACGTCATTGTCGGCCACCAAATACGCGTCCGCCAGAACCGTGGCGCTGACGTTGGGGGCGACCTTCGCTTCGGAGATATTCACGCCCACCGCGAGCACGCCCCCCGTCGCGCCGAGCGTCAGGGCTTTCGCGTCGGAGCGGTCCTTGGCGACCGTGCTGATGTTCACGGCCGAAATCTTGCCGCCGATCGAAGCCGCGGTGTCGCCGCGAACGTCGGCCTTCGACACCATGACGCCGATGCCCACGCCGCCGATCGTGACGCCGCCGGCGACGGGCGAAGCCGTGCGTGTG
>JBAXFO010000607.1:0-3686 GCA_037139885.1 Planctomycetota bacterium | reverse complement strand
ATGAAGTCGCTTGGACCAAATTTCAACTCGAATCACGATCAAAAGCTTCGCAACCGACTGAATCGGGGGTAAAACGGCCTTCGAAACCGAACCCGAAGAGGTGTCCGCTGCCTCCACCGAACCGTCCCGAATGCTGGGCGTGCAACGGGCGAGGAAAAGTTGGCGACTCAAAGTGCCCAACATGCCGCGGCCTCGGCCAGATCAAGCCCGATCCCGTTGCGTTCGAGCGATTTGGACAAGTGCTTTCTGAGACGCCCGGACATATCTACCGTGATGACGCTCGCGGAAATCGGAAGTCTCCATGATGAGGGGAAGGCGTGTCAAAACGAGGCCTGTCCTGTTTCTGATCTCAATAGCGCTCACGATGCTTGGTTTCCTGTGCGCTCGATATCGGTTTGCGATTTGCGGCGGGGAATTATGACAAATCCGCACCGGGTGCCCGAATTGGATGGCTTACGCGGCATTGCTGCGTTGGGAATCGTTTTCTTTCACTACTCCTATCCAGGAATCGCTTATGAGCGATTCTTTTACATTGGGGCCGTCTCGCTCGAGTTGTTTTTCGTCTTGTCGGGTTTCTTGATAACATCGATTATCATCGCAAACTACGAACAACGTAAATTCTTGACAAATTTCTACGCACGGCGAGGCTTGAGAATCTACCCAATCTACTACTTCCTCATTCTTGCTTTGCTGGCGATGCGATTGTTTCGCCCGGGAATATTCGAGCTCGACGCGATTCCGTATTACTTGACCTACACGCAAAACATCCAAAAATATTGGTTCGGTCAAGAACCGCCCGCCATCTACCCCCTCTCACATACATGGACGCTCGCCATTGAAGAGCAGTTCTACATCATTTGGCCAGCGTTGATCTGCGTCGTCGGCCGCAGACACGTGGCTCTTTTGGCCGCGTCATTCATTTTGGTCGCAATCGCGGCGCGTGCATACGGGTTTGCCAGTTGGATTCTCATTGGGCGTTTCGACGGTTTTGCCTTGGGCGCGCTCCTCGCTGTCGGACTGTCCCATTTCCAGGCCCCCCCCCGCCGCACCGCCGTTCGGCGAACCCTGGCCCTAATGGGCTCGATGGCTTTTGCCTACCTTACGATAGGTTTTTGGTTAATGGGACGGAAGCCGTTTGATATCGGCACTCCGGACTTCTGGAATTGCTTACACATCTTCGTGGTCGGCATCTTCTTCACGGCTGTCGTAGGACTCGTTATTAGCAGCGCCGGCCACGATTGGCTCGCACCGCTGCGTGGCAAAGCGATATGCTACATAGGCTTAATTAGTTATGGTATCTATCTTTATCACTTACCTGTCCATGTCTATTTTTCCGCCCCACTTCACGCGATTGGAATTCGCAATTCTTGGGTAGCCATCGCTCTCAAGCTAGCGATTTGCCTTTGCATCGCGGCAGTGTCGTGGAGGCTGATCGAGCGACCGATCTTGACCCTGAAAGATCGCTTTTCGTATCGCAAGCTTCCACAGGATAAACCAATTTCAACGGAAGGCGACCTCGCAGAAAATCTTGACGGAGGCTCAGCGCCGTCGTAAGCCATCGGCAACACAGCCGATCGCGTGAGCGGCAGAACGGATCTGATAGGGGGGACGCGACCGATTCCTGCCAGAGGCGAACATGGCCGATCAATTCCGACTCATCGACATACAAACGCCTCGGGCCAAATGGTCCTTTGAAGAGGATGAAGAGAAGGACAGCCAGCGTGAGGAAAACGGCCGCGACGAAGGCTCGTCCGATTCGCTTGACCCGCAGCGTTCCGCGACCATTTTCATCGATAACGATTCCGACTGGAATTTGACGCTTCACCGCGGCGAGAAAGACCACATCGCGATCAAAGAGTAATCGCAGGCCGTCCTCAAGTTCGCGCCGGGAGACCAGCGAATCGTTTTGCTGGCCGGGGAACGGGTTATCATGGATGAACGAAAGGACTTGAAAGCGCACACGAAATACATTTTGAATCCGCGGAACCCGACATTACGTCTTATGGACCCAAGAATACACACGTTTGTGGGCTCTCTTCTTGGACTACTTGTTCGGCAGGTGAAACGTGTGGACCGATCCACGGCTTGCGGCGCTCCCCTCACTTGACGCCGGTTGCGGAATTTCCTTTCACGCTTTCCCAGGCAATCTCCTGCAAGAGGGTATTAAGTTCGGTTGCCGAAAGTAAATTCTTCATCGACGCGGGGACGGGCAGGCCGACGGGGCTTTGCTTGTAGATGACGGCGTAATGGCAGTACGCGTTGAGCACGGCCACGGCGGCTTTCGGGTGGCCGATCGGGTCGGTGAAGAGGTCGGATTGTTTCGCGATGCCGGGGGCTTTGCCGGCGAGGACCCTTTCGCGCAGGCTCACCACGGCATGGCCCACGGGCACGACGAACGCCACCGCGTTTTTGCATGGCGGCGTAGCGAGCGTTGATGGCGGCCACTTGTTCGTTCAGTTGATTGTCGAAGGTGAGCGAGGCGGCGCGCAGGTCAGCGATCTTTGCTTTGTTGCGGTCGTCGTTGGAGAACGTCTTCGTGCGGTTGAAATAGTCGTCGAACGGCATCCACGAGCCTTGGACAAGAATGCGGGCGTTCGTATTCTTTTCCAATGCAAGCTTGACGAAATTGTCGATGCCCGCGTCCGGCAGAAAAATCGGCGAGAGCGTCAGCACATCGACCTTGCCGGTTTGGATCGCTTGCTTCGCTTTGTTCTTCTCATCGGGCAGGTTCCAGTGCTGCAGGGTGGCCGAACCGCCGATGGCCTGCGTGCCGAGAGATTCATGGCCTTCGATCTTGGCCGACTTCGCGATTTCTTCGAGCGGCTTGGGGATCATCCAGTGGAAACTGTGACCCGCGGTGAAAACGCGTTCGCCCTTGGGAGCGTCGGCGACTGCGGTCGTCAGCGCCGCGAAAAGAACCAGGAAAGAGCATGACAGCGTTCGCAAACCGCGCGACAAGGACCGTTCTCCGTAAGAAAATTAACAAACGCGAGCACGATGGATGAGCGTGCTCGCGTTCGGTGAACTTCGTTTACTTGACGATCGCGGGAATCCGCACATCGCCGACGAGCGGATCGACTTCGCCCTCCAGCGCACGCAGGAACGCAACGAGCGCCGCCTTTTCTGGCGGCGTCAACCGTAAGGTCATGGGGACGATGGGGGTGTCGCCAAAGAGTTTGACTTCACGTCCCTCGTACTTCGTGCCGGCGAGTTTGCTGCGGAGGTAAGCGCGCTCGGCTTCGAGATCGCGCATTTTCGGCGAGAGAAACTCATTGGCGTTGCCGCCGCGATCGTAGAAATCGATGACTTCTTCGAGCGTTTTTTCGGAGCCGTTGTGCATGTAAGGGCCGGTGCTGGTCAGACCACGCAGCGGCGGCGTCTTGAAAGCTCCGATGAAATCGGGGTTCTTGTGGCCCGTCGGCAGCTGGGCGAAGCGGCCCAGGCCGTCCTCGGGAAGTTTGCCGTCCTTGACGCCGACGCCGAGGTTGTGAAAGCCGCCGTCGCTCAGATTTTGGCCGACATGGCAGAGGCTGCACCGGGCTTTGCCGAAGAACAGCGCCCGGCCCTCGTCGATCTGCTTGGCGACCGCAGCGATCTTGGCGGCGTCTTTCGCGGCGTCGAGCTTCAAGGCCGTCAAGGCCGTCGCGTCGTTTTTGGCGAACGCCTCCTTGAGCACTTTCTCGTAG
>JBAXFO010000606.1:0-3693 GCA_037139885.1 Planctomycetota bacterium | reverse complement strand
ACCGAGGGTCATGATGTTGATGGTCTGGCCGCCCAAGCTGAGAGCGAGCACCGCGCCGAGCAGCGCGAACGGAATGTTGAGGACGACCACGATCACGCTGCGCCAGTCGCGCAAGAAGATCAGCACCATGACGCCGGTGAGAATCGCTCCCAACATCCCTTCGACGCCGACGCCCCAGATGGCCCGCGTCACGTAGGGGGACTGGTCGAACTCGAAGCGAATCTCGACATCCTCCGGCAACGCGGTTTGCATACGCTGGAGGTTCTTTTTCACTTCGTTGACGACGCTGAGAGTGGACGCGTCGGCCCGTTTCGTCACGAGCATGTAGACCGTTCGCTGCCCGTTCACCAGGGCGCACCCCGTTGGAATATCCGTTCCATCCTTGATCTCGCCGATGTCGCGGAGACAAACGCTCGAACCGGGACGGATGGGGATGTTGCGAAGCTCTTGCGGATCGGTAGGAACCGCGTTGACGCGCACGATAGGCAGTTCGTCGTCGATAGAGATGTTGCCCGATGGGCTGATAACATTGCCGGTGCTGAGCGCGGTCACCAATTCCTGCAAGGAGACGCCTTTGGCGTCCATGAGGGCCGGATCGACCTTCAAGACAATGGTGCGCTGGCTGCCGCCGAACGGCGGGGGCGCCGACACGCCGGGAAGACTGGCGAAGATCGGCCGGACATCGAAGAGGGCCATTCGCTGCATCTCGCCGATGGTGCGGTTCTTGTTCTTGGTCGAGAGGACGAGATAGCCGACGGGCACGCTGCCGGTGTCGAAGCGCATGACGAAGGGCGCCACCGTTCCCGGAGGCATGAAGGCCCGCGAGCGATTGACGTAGTTGATCGTCTCTGCCATCGCCTGGGCCATGTCGGTGCCCGGGTGAAAGTAGAGCCGCATGACGGCGACGCCCTGGATATTTTTCGATTCGACGTGATGGATGCCGGCGATGTAAAGGAAGTGGTACTCGTAATAATTGGTGAGGAGCCCTTCCATTTGCGCGGGGTCCATGCCGCCGTAGGGCTGGGCGACGTAGATGACGGGCAAATTGAGTTCGGGAAATATATCGACTCGGGTGCGATAGAGGGCCAGGCCGCTGCCGCCGACGAGTGCGGCGATGGCGACGATCACCGTGATCGGATGCCGAAGTGCGAAGATGATCGGGTTCATACGATCAATCTTCCGCCGATTTGACGCCTCGGCCTAATAAAAAGCAGATTAGAAGCGGCTAATCTTGCCGCGGCCTATCGATCCGCGATGGGAATCGGCGGCGCCGCCAGTGCGGGCGAGCCGTCACTCGGAACGCACTGCGAGGACTGACCCAGCGCTCGATACAGGCGAAATTGAGCGCGGTCGTAGTCGGCGACCGCCTGATAGTAGTTGTTGTAGGCTCGGGATAATCCCTGAATGGCGGCGACGACTTCCTGCGGCCGGACGAGCAAAATGACCGTATTGCCGATCCGTTGCGTTTGCTCCAATCCTTCGAAGTGCTTGTTCACGGAATCGACCGCGTCCTTCACCCCCAACTCGGTCTGGACGATGCGTGCATCTGCGAACTTTGCTTGCGCGTAAGCCTGCGTCACCTCGGCCGCGATCCGATCTTGGAGGCGGAAAAGCTCGATCACGGCAAGTTCGTTCTCGGCACGCCGTTCCTTGACCTTCGCGGCGTTGCCGAGACCTAGATTTTGAAGTTCCCAGATGACCTGGACATCGAAGTCCGAGCGGGCGCTGAAATCGCCGATGCGGCCATTCTGTCCGCCGCCGAAGGCGCCGGCGCCAAGCGTTCCGGAAGGGTTCGTCGAAGCCCCGCGAAGGAGCAGACTCGGGATCAACGGCCGAATCCGTTCCGCCTTCAAGCGGTGAAGCGTGGCTTGCACGAGCGCTTGTTGCGAGGCGAGTTCCGGCCGCTGTGTCAACGCGATGGGAATCAACGAATCGACCGGCTCGTCCACGGACACGAGCGGAATCTTCAAATGCGGCGGTTCGAGCGGCTCAACCAGAGCCGACGGGTCGAGCCGCAGAATCCTCGCCAACTCCGCACTGCTGGTTCGCCAGCGTTCGCGAGCGGAAAGCTCGGCGTTCCGGCGTTCGGCCAAATCGGCCCTGGCCCGAACCTCGTCCACCGGCGCGATCAGTCCCTTGAGTTGCCCCGATCGGCGAACCAAGTCCTCCGATCGTTTGGCCGCAAATTCCGCGCCGGCAAGTTCGCCGCGAGCCTGCTGAACGTTGAAATAAGCTTCGGCGACGCGAAGCAGACTGTCGTTCATGGCCGCCTGCAAATCGGCCTGTCGCGCCCGAACCACCTGTTTTTCAATCAGCGGGCTGTAAATCGCATCGGTGACGGCGAAGACCGCGGACGGGCCGACGCCGCCCATAAGCGTACTCTTGCTCGTCCCAAAAACTCGGCCGGCGACGTCCTGCAGTTGGCCGTCGTGGCGGTAATAGTCGCCTCCCACAGAGATCGTCGGCAACCAGAGAACGTTGGCACGGTCGAGGGCCGCGAGCGAAACTTGGATTCGTTGCGAAGCGAAAGCGATATCGAGCGGACGGGCATTTGCCAATTTCAGAGCAGTGGGCAAATTGATGGGGAGCGGTTTGTCGTAGCCCTCCATGGTTGTGTTGCTTAAGGGCGCCGAAAATCTTACCGGTGAAGGTCCGCTGTCATTCGATTGATTTGTCGCGACGGGAAGGCCCAGGGTAACTCCCTGACTTTGAGCGTGCGGTGCCACGGCAAGCAAGACCACGATGCTCGTCGCGATCATCGTAGCGACCGTCGCCGAACAATATTGAAATCGCCGCGCCATGACTGGTTCCCCAATCCATTGGGCCATCGTGCCGGTTTCGTGGACCGCAATCGCTTGGCGTTCGAGCCTATGTTCATTAGTATCGGTCCTGTTGAAGGAAGAAGGTGATGCTTCTTCAATTAGAACGAGCTAATGCACGGCGAAAAGATCCTTCCCGGCTTGGCCAGATTGCCAAAGCAGCCATGTCCAGTCATTCTTTGGGTGCCGTCGAGGAGTCCTCTGCGATGTCGTCCAACGCGCGCATCAATTCTGGGACGGTCAGCCCTTCGGCAAACCGCGAGCGAATGTCTTGAGCCGGGGTGGTTCGCTTCGCCAAGCGCTCTCGCAACGAGTTCAGCGGTTCGGGATCGATGCCTACACGCGGCAGAAACGCGGTGGCCCGAGCCAGTGCTTCCTCCGCCCTGCCAACGACTTCGTCCGCTTCCCACCCCCGACACGCAATGTCGCCTAGGTCGTAGATGCGGTCCTGGTCCTCGGCCCATCCGGACGTTTCCGCATCGCCCAGCAGCCAAAGCCAAAGAAGAAAAAACGGGCGAAAATCGCGGCGGTCCGTCGGCATGTCGAAGGACTTGAACTCGACCCGGCCGCCTTCCTTGGGATGGTAGGCCAACATCGGGGCGAACGGGCTGCGCCGGTAAGTTCGAACCGACAATCCGGGCCGGCCGCGATGGGTCCAGAGCGCCCCTTGCCGGACCGGCGCATTGAGGCCGAAGGCCGCCATTGTCGGACCGTAATAGTTGGCCCGCTGCTGCAAACGGTCCCAGTCGAACGGGAAGCGATCGGGATCGGCCGGGCTCAAATTCAGGTCGGGTCCGTAGGTGGTCGTCACGCGCATCGCCCATTGCCACCAGTCGTGCCGCTTGTGATTTTGCGGGCCCGCGAAGTTCCAGGC
>JBAXFO010000605.1:0-3696 GCA_037139885.1 Planctomycetota bacterium | reverse complement strand
CCAGGCGAGAGCGCTAATATCATGTGTCGCCACATCGCCTTGGGACGGCTCACTCATTAACCACCCCCAGCCGCACTCTTCTCATGCGGAGCGACATACAGCGTAAACTGCAGCGGCACCGTTTTGCCGTTGTATTTAACGCTGAGCAGACGCTGCCCCTGAATGCTGCCGGCGATGAAGGTTTCGTTCATGCGCAGGGCGAGGTTCAGCGAGCGTTGGATGTGCTGCCATTCGGTGTCGTGGGGATCGCGATTCACCTGGAAGTAGACTTGGCCCGCGGGCGAGGGCAGCGATTGGGGCGGCCGAGGCGCGTGCGTGAACTTGAGGCCGGCCTGGGCCTGGCGGAACATATCGTCGACGCGGTCGGAACTCCCCAGCTTCATGTCGAGCAAGCCGGCTTTGGTGAGCAGGCGGACGCATTCGTTCGGCTCGAGCGGACTTTGCACGCCGATGTACATCTGCCAGGCGGTTTCGAGCCAGCTCGGTTCGAGGGCGACCTGCATCCGCATGCCGGCTCCGAGAAAGCCGCGCTCCTTATATTGCGGCTCGACGAGCAAATCGAGCAGCAGATCCATCTGCCCCTTGGCCTGGAAGAAGCATTTCGCGAGATCGTCGTGGTCGTATTTCGGCAATTCGGGGGCGCCGCGGCGGGCTCCGAAGATCGCCAGCTGGCCGACGACGCGGGCGAGTTCCATGTACGCTTGCAGCGGGTGGATCCCCTGGGCGAACGCGAGGATGCCGAAAACGGTATATGCCTCGTTGAGTTCGCGGAGCTGATGGAGGAGGAGGGGATCGCCCTGCGTTTGCGTGTCGAAGGTAATGCCGCGCTGGACGACTTGCGTGGACAAAAGATCAATCTTCTTGCCGATGCGATCATGCACAGCTTGCAGGAGATTCGTGCCGAGGGCTTTCCAGGCGTCACAAGAGATAACAGGAGGAAAGTAGGTCTTGTCGATTTCGGGCAGGGCTTCGGCCCGGGTCGATTTCTCGAGCCGGGCGATCGGCAGCACTTCGTAACCATCCAAATCTTGATGGGAGAGCAAAAGTTGGGCGTTCAACTGGCGGATTTGCAGGGTCTGCACGTTGACGCCGGTATTTTCGTCTTCGAATTCCTCGGCCGAAACCCGAAAGCGGCCCACGGGAGTGAAGTCGGTGGTGGCGTTGGGCTGCCCCAGCGCCAGAAGAGGCACGGCCAGATAGACGCTGACTACGCCCCCCTCGGCAAACGCGTTGCGGAGATTGAGCGGGGCGAGTTCGAGATCGTCGGGGATGCTAATGAGGGTGCCGTCGCGAAGCCGGGCGTCGAGCGACCGCACCACGAAGCGAAAGTTTGCGAGGGAATCTTCATCAATATCAATGGAGCGCAGGCCCCAGCGATAGTGAACGTCCCATTTCTGCTGGCGATGGGAGACTTGATCCAGGTAGCGGGTCGCGGTTTGGAAATGCTGTGGCCGCAAAAACATGCCTTCATGCCAGTTGACCGCATGCATCGTCATGTCCGAGCCTCCACCGAAAGTTCTCTGTTGAGAGATTACCCGCGGGCGCGGTCACGGACAAGGGAATCGGTGGAGCGGAGGGGGAGTCATTGTGGGAAGGCGTCCAAAACGACCGCAATTTCGCAAAACCCAGACGATTTTTGCGTCCAACTTGCGCAATTCTGAGGGGGCCGTTCGCCCTCAACTGGCCTCGTTCTCGGCCACGGAGGGCGGCAGCACGAACGAGCGCCGTGGCCAATGCCGAGGGTGCGATCACGTCCGCATGGACAGATCGCCCGGCGCGAGCTCCTCTCGAAAGGGCTCCATTCTTCAAGGAAAAGCGATGGTTTCGCCCCAAAGATAGTTTCCAAATCGATACTAATTTCTCCCAGGGTTCCCCTCTCCCAAGAGTATGCGTAGAATTGATACTGTCGGGGCTAGAAGAATCGGAACAATCCGACAACCCTACACATTTGAGAAAATACGGTAAATGGGAAAATGAGAAAGAATGGATAAAATTAACTGGTCGATGCCGTTAATCGCCGCTAACTTGAACGTCGGTTGAGCCATCGCTCGGAAGGATGGCTCTTTTCTTTGCACGTGTGTTCTTTTTTGGAGGAAGACCCATGAACACAGCTTTCGTTCTCGCCACTGTGATGAGCTCCCTTTTGGGCGCGGCCCCGACCATGCCGACCTGGAATGGCAGTTACGTCGAAGCTCAGCAACAGGCGGCTGGGAAGAAGCCGTTGGCCGTGGTGTTTGGTTCAGGCCAAGACGGCTGGACCAAGCTTGTCCACAGCGAAGATTCGAAGAAGCTGCTGGCCGAGCAATACGTCTGCGTCTATGTCGACACGACCAGCGAATCCGGCAAGAAGCTCGCCGGCACCTTCGGCATCAACAACACGAATGGCGTCGTTCTCAGCGACCGCGCGGGAACCGTCCAGGCGTACTGGCACGACGGCGACCTCGCCGATACGAACCTCATCCGCTCGCTGCGTAAGTACGGCGACCCGCAAGTCGTCGTCAACACCACCGAACGCGAAGCGGTCCGCGTCGTCAGCTTCTACCCCCCCCAGGGAACCGTCACCGGCGCTGTGATCAACGGCTCCATCGTCAACGGCACGATCGTCAATGGCGTCTTCACGCCCGTGCGCAGCTCTTGCCCCAACGGCAACTGCCCGAACATGCGTTAATCGCGCCCTCTGTCAATGCCGCGACCAGCCGCGAGCCTAGCGCTCGCGGCTGGTCGCGTTTTCGGCGTGGCTTTTCAAGAAGCTCGCCCATTTTGGAGGCCGCGTCATAGAATAAACGCAAGATTTCCACGATGGGGAGGCCGGCTATGCCCGCCACATTCGCCGAAGAAGGGCTGCGTTTTTCTTATCCCGACAACTGGGAACTGCTCCGCGAAGAGAATCCGTCGGGCTGGACCGTCACCTTGCAAAGCCCGGCCACCGCCTTTTTGATGGTTACCTTCGACCGCGATATGCCCGAAACGGATCTGATGATCGAGACCGCTCTTGACGCGATGAAAGAAGAATACGCCAGTCTAGAATTCGAACCGGTCGCCGAATCGATCGCCGGCCAACCTGCCGTCGGCCACGACATCCGCTTCTTCAGCTTCGACCTCACCAACACCTGCGGCACCCGCAGCTTCTACACCGAAACCGGCACCGTGCTTCTCTTTTGGCAGACGAGCGACCTGGAAATCGAAACCATGGAACTCGTGATGCACGCCGTGCGGGCGTCCATGAAAATTGAAGAAATCTAAAACGTGGGCCCGTGACGCGGCCTGCGGAACTCCGCAGGTCAGCTGCAACCTGGCTCCATCACCCGGCCCGGACAATCCCCGGTTCTTCGATCGCCAAACGCGCGGCAAGTCGAGCGGGCAGCGACCATCGCATCGTCAATGAAATCGAAGTCGCCTCGGAAGGACGCGGTTGACCTGGGCTCTCATCGGGGTAGACTGCCCCTGATCGTTGCTCGTTCCAACGCAACAAAACGCAGCGACGGGCGCAAGGTCGAACTTCATGCATGGCGATTACGAACTTCTCGTTAACCTCTCCGTCAGCCTCGTCCTGGCCCTCGTCTTTGGCCTCATCACCCAACGGTTCCATCTATCGCCCATCGTCGGCTATCTTTTGGCCGGCGTCGCGCTGGGGCCGCACACGCCAGGGTTCGAAGCCAATCCAAAACTCGCTTCCGAACTGGCGGAGATCGGCGT
>JBAXFO010000604.1:0-3698 GCA_037139885.1 Planctomycetota bacterium | reverse complement strand
CCAGCAAGGAGTCCGGAGGCTGGATCGGGCTCGATCCAACCTCCGGACTCCTTGCTGGCGAGGGCCATATTCCGCTGGCCTGCAACGCCGATCCTTCCGACGCGGCAGCGATCTCCGGTTCGCTGAGTCCGGAAGATGTCCCGGAGGGCGTCACCATCGAAGTCGCCAGCGACATGAAGTTCACGATGACGGTGGAGCGCATTTACGAAGACCCGCGCGTGACCAAACCGTACACGCCGCAACAGTGGGACGACATCCTTCGTCTGGGTTACGAGATCGATCGCGACCTGGCCGCTCACGACGTCCGCCTCACCATGGGGGGCGAGCCGACCTTTGTGTCGATCGACGATAAAGACGGCGGCGAATGGAACACCGAAGCCGTCGGCCCCACCAAACGCCGCTTTGCCGACAAACTGTTGAAGCGATTGCAAAATCGTTTCGCCCCCGAAGGCCTCCAGTTTCACGGCCAGGGGAAATGGTATCCGGGCGAAAGCCTGCCGCGCTGGGCGTTCGCCCTTCATTGGCGCAAAGACGGCGTCCCCCTGTGGACCCATCCCGATCTCTTCGCCAACGAAGAGCAAAAGTACGGTTACGGCAGCGCGCAAGCCAAGGCGTTCATCTATGAACTGGCGAGCCGGCTCGAGGTCGATGCCGAGAGCATCCAGCCCGGTTACGAAGACGCCTGGTACTACATGTGGCGCGAGCAGTCGCTGCCCGTCAACGTCGATCCGCTCAAGAGCAAGCTCGACGACAAACAAGAACGCGATCGCATCGCCCGCATCTTCGATCAAGGCCTCAACGAAATCGTCGGCTATTCGCTGCCCCTGCGCCGCGAACGCATCGATGGCCAACCGCGCTGGCAGTCGGCCCGCTGGAAACTTCGTCGCGAACATTTGTTTCTGGTCCCCGGCGATTCGCCGATGGGCTTCCGTCTGCCGCTCGATTCGCTGCCCTGGGCTCCGCCCGAAGTGAAGCACAAGGTCATCGAAGACGATCCCTGGAAGCCCCGCGGCCCTCTGCCCGGAAATGCGGAATCGAAGAGCCGGATTCGCCATCAAACGCCGAATCAACCGAACGAAGCGGGTCCGCGCGACGCCAGCGCGGATCCGGTGATTCGCACCACCTTGTGCGTCGAGGCGCGCGATGGCCGCATGCACGTGTTTCTGCCGCCGCAGCCGAACGTTGAAGATTTCCTCGATTTGATCGCCGCCATCGAGGCGACCGCGGTCGAATTGAACTTACCCATTTACCTCGAAGGCTATCCGCCGCCGTTCGATCCGCGCATGGAACACATGAAAATCACTCCCGATCCGGGCGTGATCGAGGTCAACATTCATCCCGCCTCGGACTGGCACGAGCTCGTCCACAGCACCACGGTCCTTTACGAAGAAGCCCGCCTGGCTCGCCTGTGTACGGAAAAGTTTCAGCTCGACGGCAAACACACGGGCACTCTCGGCGGCAACCACATGGTCCTCGGCGGACCGACTCCAGCCGACAGCCCGATCCTGCGCCGCCCCGATCTGCTCCGCAGCCTGGTCGCGTATTGGCATAATCATCCGTCGCTGTCGTATCTTTTTTCGGGGCTTTTCATGGGCCCGACCAGTCAGGCTCCGCGTCTCGACGAAGCCCGCAACGACAGCGTTTACGAGATGGAAATCGCTTTCGAGCAGATTCCGAAGGATGGCGGCTATTGCCCGCCATGGATGGTCGACCGCATCTTCCGCCATCTGCTCACCGATCTCACGGGCAACACGCATCGGGCCGAGTTCTGCATCGACAAACTTTACTCGCCTGACAGCGCCACCGGCCGGCTCGGTCTGGTCGAGTTCCGCGGCTTCGAGATGCCGCCGCACCATCACATGAGCCTGGTGCAGCAGCTCTTCCTGCGGACGCTCATCGCTCGGTTTTGGAATCGTCCGTATCGTCAAGGCCTGGTTCGCTGGGGCACGGAACTGCACGACAAGTTCATGTTGCCGCACTTCATCAAGCAGGATTTTCACGACATCATCACCGAGCTGCGGCAAGAGGGCTATCCTCTCGACGAACGCTGGTTCGATCCGCATTACGAGTTCCGCTTCCCGCACATGGGCGAGTTGGCGAAGCTCGGCTTGCATCTGGAACTTCGCCAGGCGATCGAGCCGTGGCATGTCCTCGGCGAGGAAGCGACCGGCACGGGCACGGCTCGTTATGTCGATTCTTCGCTCGAACGCGTGCAGGTGAAATTGAGCGGCATGACGAACGGGCGTCATATCCTGGCCGTGAATGGCCGAAGGGTTCCGCTGCACCCGACAGGGACGAACGGCGAATTCGTCGCTGGCGTCCGCTTCCGCGCCTGGCAGCCGCCGTCCTGTTTGCACCCGACGATCGGCATCCACAGCCCGCTCGTGTTCGACCTCTACGACACTTGGCTGAACCGGGCCATCGCGGGCTGCACGTACCACGTCGTCCACCCCGGCGGCCGGTCGTATGAGACGTTCCCCGTGAACGCGAACGAAGCGGAAGGCCGACGCATCAACCGTTTCTTCGTACTCGGTCACAGCCCCGCTCGGTATCTTATCCCCATGGAAGAGCGTTCGCCGGAAACGCCGCTCACGCTCGATTTGCGGATGCCGCCGATCCCGCCATTCAAACTCGCTGCGACCGCTGACAAGCCGCATCGGCCCGGCAGCAACGGGAAAGGAGCTTCCACCCTGGAATGCCTCGCACCTTCGTAGATCGCAATGTCGTAGCCCGGGCCACAATGAATGAACCCTCTCCGCCGTGGACCTTAGTCAACGGCTCATTTTCGCGTGGTTACCGGCCGAGCGCATCGGGGTTCGACGAAATGGTCGAACCCGACGGCCGGCTCCGCGACCACTGGAAGACCTTCGCCTCCTCGCTCGATGGACTCGGCATGACCGAGTTCGTCCATCGTTGGGACGAAGCCCGTCATATCCTGCGCGCCAACGGCGTCACCTACAATCTGCACAGCGAACCCAGCGGCCTCGACCGTCCCTGGAAGCTCGACCCCATCCCCCTCGTCATCGGCGCCGTCGATTCCGAACGCCTCACCAAGGGACTCGTCCAGCGCGCCCGTTTGCTCGAAGCGATCCTTCAAGACATTTACGGCCCGCAGCGGCTCATCCTCGACGGCCATCTGCCGCCCGAGATCGTCTACGCCAACCCCGGCTTCTTGCGAGCATGCCATAATCTGCCGCTCATGGGCAAACGCTTCTTGCATCTTGCCGCCGTCGATCTGGGCCGTGGTCCGGGGGGCGAGATCTTCGTTCTCGGCCACCGCGCCCAGACTCCCGCCGGAGCCGGGTATACGCTCGAGAATCGCATCGTGCTGTCGCGCATGCTCCCCGAGGTGTTTCGCGATTGCAATGTGCAGCGGCTGGCCCTCTTCTTCCGTACATTCCGCGATCAACTTCGCAGTCTCGCTCCGCATAATCGCGACAATCCCCGCACCGTTCTCCTCACGCCCGGCCCCCATAACGAAACCTATTTCGAACACGCCTACCTCGCTCGCTACCTCGGCTATACCCTCGCCGAGGGGGGCGACCTGACCGTACGCGATAATCGTGTCTACTTAAAATTCCTCGACGGCTTGCAACCGGTCGACGTCATCCTCCGCCGACTCGAAGACGACACCTGCGATCCGCTCGAACTGAAGCCCGACTCGTTTCTCGGCGTCCCCGGCTTGGTTCAAGCCATCC
>JBAXFO010000603.1:0-3705 GCA_037139885.1 Planctomycetota bacterium | reverse complement strand
ATTTCCGACGAGGCCGCAAAGGCGCTGGCGCTGGCGGTCGGGGCCGTTTCTTTGGGAAGCTTGGAAAAGGCGTCTCCGGCTGCCGCGGCCGCGCTCAAGACCAACACAAAGATCCTCCTGCCGGCGAAACTCAAGTGAGCTTCGCCGACTTGGAACCTGCAACTTGAAACGAGTATCCACCAAACTCCATGAATTCGAAGGCCCCCATGCGCATCACTGTTTCCATCTGTTGTCTCCTTGTCGCGTGCCTTATTCGCATTCCAAGCGTCCGCGCTGCTCCAGCGACCGGACGAGCTATCGAGGTGATCGACGGGGACACTCTCAAAATCTCCGACGTCGACAATAGCGGCAAACCTTCCGGCAATCCGGCGGTTTTTGGAATCCGGGGCGTTGCGGTTCCGGGCCTCGATCAACCTTTCGGCAAACAGGCTCTCGATCGGGTCAAAGGACTCGTTGAGGGCAAGACTGTCATTTGGAACGGCCCTACGCCACGCGCATACAAGCCAGGGAACTCGCTCTTTTTCAGGACGGAGAAAGGAGAGTCTCTGGAGCTTTTGATGATCTCCGAGGGGTTGGCCTGGGTGGTCGAAGCTGAACTGGAGGACAAGCACCGGAAACCGACGGATGTCAAGAAACTGGATCCGCAGGCAGCGGCGTGGATCAAGGCGGAACGTGACGCACGCGAGGCCAAACGCGGACTTTGGGCAGATAAGAATCCCATGTCCCCATGGGAATGGAGGGCCAAAGTCAAGGAAGTCAAGAACAGCCTCGGCATGAAGCTGCTGTACATTCCGGCGGGGAAGTTTTCGATGGGGTCCCCGGAAAGCGAACCAGGCCGCGAACCTCAAGAGATTCCCCACGAGGTGGAAATGACGAAGGGATTTTATCTGGGGGAACACGAAGTCACCGTCGGGCAATTCAAGCAGTTCGTGCTCGACACGAAGCACCAGACCGACGGCGAAAAGGATGGTAAAGGCGCCTACGGGATCGACGAGGCGGGAAAGATTCAGGACTTTAATTCAAAATTCACCTGGAAAAGCCCGGGATTCGAGCAAGCCGACGATCATCCCGTGGTCAATGTCAGTTGGCACGACGCCAAGGCGTTCTGCTTGTGGTTGAGCAAGAGGGAGAAGAAGACCTATCGATTGCCGACAGAGGCGGAATGGGAGTACGCGTGTCGCGCCGGCACGAAGACCGCCTACGCCCACGGCGACAATCCCGAAGGTTTGGCGACGATCGGCAACGGCGCCGATGGAACGGCGCGAGCCAAGTATCCGGGATGGACCATCGGCATCAAAGGGAAGGACGGCCACATCTTCACGGCCCCGGTTGGCCAGTTCAAGAAGAACGCATTCGGCTTGCACGACATGCACGGCAACGTCTGGGAGTGGTGCGAAGACTGGTACGATCCGAAAGGCTATGCCGCCGGAAAACAAATCGATCCGACCGGCCCGGCCGAAGGAACGGCCAAGGTGCAACGAGGCGGCGGCTGGTCCAGCGACTCGAAGCGGCTGCGATCCGCGTCGCGAGTCGGCCGCGACCCCTCGGCCTATCGCGGTTGCTACCTCGGCTTTCGCGTCGTCCTGGTGCAGTCGAGCGCCGAGACGGCTCGGGAGTCGGCTGCCAGAGATGCGGACGAGAAGGCGAAGACGGCAGAGATCGTCAAGAGGGTCGTCAAAGCGGCCGGCGGCGAGGACAAGAAGTTGAAGCTATTCCAGATTAAGGAGAGCTTGAATCTAAGAGCCGATCCGAAGGCCAAGGGTTTTGAGCGTGTCTCAGTAATGGAACCGCCTTACCACTGGTGGGTCGGAACGAATGATCGTGTCGTCAAAGAGTCAGAGCCAGCGGTATTCTTGGTGTGGGCATGGTCGCTCGGAGCCTTGTCCGATCCGAAATCCAAGCTGGCAATGCTGCCAGACATTGAAGATGGCGACAGGAAAGCGTTTGGCCTGCGAGTGAGTGGCACGATTGATCCGCCGATGGACGTGTACTTCGATGCGAAGGAGAATCGCCTGCTAAGGATTGACTGGCGGGCGGATTATTACCGTTTCAGTGAGTTAAAGGAGCTTGACGGGTTGAAGTACCCGTCTCGCACCATCGGGTACAAGAAAAAGGCAGAAGGCGAGCCGTGGTTTCATTCGGACATTCTTGAAGTCACCCGACTCAAAGAACTTCCGAAAGGGTTGGTGAGAGAGGAAAAGTGAGCGACGTCGTCCTGGCGCAGTCGAGCGCCGAGACGGCTCACGAGTCGGCCGCCAAATAGCCATCCAAGAAACGGCGGATAAGTGGATCGTCTGCGACGACCCTTCAGGTAGCCCAGAACCCTCTCAGGAGCCAGGATGAAACCTCACGGTTACGCTCTACTCGTAGTTCTGCTTGGCGCATTCCAAGCGAGGGCCGACGTAACGCTGTCGAAGATCTTCTCCGATCACGCCGTCTTGCAGCGAGATCTGCCTTTGCCGATCTGGGGCACGGCCCAGCCGGGCGAGAAAGTGACGGTGAAGCTGGGCGACGCGCAGGCCGCCACCGCCGCTGACGCTCAGGGGAAATGGTCCGTCAAACTATCGGCCATGAAGGCGAATGCCGTCGGCCAAGATCTCACCGTCAGCGGCAAGAATACGATCGCCGTCAAGGATGTGCTCATCGGCGACGTGTGGCTTTGCGGCGGACAGTCGAACATGGAAGTCCCTTTGAGGGACTGCGACGCCAAGGACGATATCGCTTCAGCCGACTTCCCCGCGTTGCGTTGTATCCACACGGCGATGCGGGGGACGCTGAAACCAGACCGCGTTGTGGAAGGAACGTGGGAGATCTGCACGCCCGCCAATGCCCCAAAATTTACCGGCGCGGGTTTCTACTTCGGGCGGCGCATCTTGAAGGAAACCGGCGTGCCGATCGGCCTGATCAACGTCGCCGCGGGAGGCACTTGCATCGAAGCGTCGATTCCGCCCGAAGGGTTCGCGCTCGAGCCGTGGCTGACACGACAGCCCGCCTATGCGGCGATGTTGAAACAGCCGGATCACATCGCTCTCGGGTCGGTCTACAACGGCAAGGTCAAGCCCGTGGTCCCCTATGGCATCAAGGGCGCAATCTGGTATCAGGGCGAATGGAACGGCGGCGATACCGCCTACTCCTGCAAGATGCGTGCCCTCATCGGCGGCTGGCGCAAAGTGTGGAACCAGGGCGACTTCCCCTTCTACTTCGTGCAGCTTCCCAGTGATTGGTTCGTTGATCACTCGGGTGCCCCGCCGT
This sequence comes from Planctomycetota bacterium, assembly GCA_037139885.1. Lineage (GTDB taxonomy): Bacteria > Planctomycetota > Planctomycetia > Gemmatales > Gemmataceae > JAIEPT01. Next base: position 453 of record JBAXFO010000603.1, on the reverse strand, counting down.
CGGGCGAACCGGACGGCGAGGACGGCATTGGCCTGGCCATCACTCGGATGGAGCAGTTGAAAAGCCTCCAAATCGCAAACACGGGCATGGCTGTGACCATCGATATCGGTGGCGGCATCCATCCCACGAACAAATTCGACGTCGGCGAGCGACTGGCTCGCTGGGCGTTGCGCGATCAGTACGGCAAGAAGGATTTGCTGGTCAGCGGTCCGCTCTACAAGGAGATGACGATCGAGGGAAACAAGATCCGCCTGAAATTCGACCATGTGGGGAGCGGGTTGATGGTGGGCAAGAAGGTCGGTCGCGCGCCGACGGTGGAGGTCAAGGACGGCAAATTGCGACCATTCGCCATTGTCGGCGACGACAAACAATGGGTGTGGGCGGATGCGGTGATTGATGGTGCGGATGTCGTGGTTTCCAGTCCCGCGGTAACCAATCCCGTGGCGGTACGTT
>JBAXFO010000602.1:0-3721 GCA_037139885.1 Planctomycetota bacterium | reverse complement strand
TCGCGTCGCCTTTGCGAAGAGGCGTCAAACTGCTACGGCTCTTCAGGACGATCGGCGCCTCCAACCCGCCGGCAACGCAGAGATACGCCCGCACGCCGAGCGGCGTCCCCCCGATGGAGAGTTCTTCGCCGCCGCGCAAGTTGAACGTTTGCCCCACAGACAGCGGCCGGCCCTGGGCATGCATCGCAAACGGCGGCCCAACGACGACGAAACCGACATCGCACTCCGCCCGGAGCGTCGGCCCTTTGACAGCGAATTCCAGGGCGGCGGCATCGGGCTCATTTCCCATCAGTGAGTTGCCCAGCGACAAGAGCCCGCGATCGGCCGCGCCGCCGACGGGCACACCCAACCGTCGGGATGCGGGTCTGCCGAAGTCGACGACACGCGTTTCCAGGCCAGCGTCGACGATCGACAGACTCATCGCAAGGACTCGATAAACGGTCTCAAGGGAATGTTCGTCGCCGTCAAGGCCCGGCGCAATTCGCGAACGAACGCAACCGCTTCGGGGTGATCGCCATGCACGCACAGGCTGCATACATCGCGGTCGCGGATAAGCCGTTCCGCCTGGGCGACCGCTTCGCTGACGTCGGTGAGCATGGCGTCCGCCTCGCTGCGCGGCACGAGCGATCCATCGGCGCGGTAACGGCGATCCGCAAACCCCTCGCGGAAGAAAGGCGCTCGGCCCTGGCAGAGCGCTTCGAGCCGCGAGCCCGGCAGAGCCAAGATCGGCAATCCGTTCGCCTCGGCGACCGCGACCACGACGCCCGCGATCCGCTCGTCGCGGCATGCCTGATTGTAAAGGGCGCCGTGCGGTTTGAGATAGCGAACCGCCACGCCTGCCTCGCGGGCCCAACGACGCAAATCGTCGATTTGCCGAGCGATCAAATCCCACAGTTCCGCGTCGGACAACTCCCGTTCGCGGCGTCCGAAGCATTCGCGATCGGCATAACCCGGATGCGCTCCCACGACGACCCCCGCGGCCTTCGCCAGCGTCAACGCCGTTCGAGCCGTCGCCTCATCGCCGGCATGGGCGCCGCAGCAGATATTGGCCGAGGTCACGAGCGACATCAGTTCCGCGTCGTTGCCGACGCCTTCGCCCAAATCGGAATTGAGATCGACGTTCATGAGGTATAGGATGCAAGAGGTAGCGCAAGACCTGCCTGGTGCGATCGACGATTCTGCCGACATTCGCCGCCGCTTCGCCATCTTATTTGATTGCAGGCCGAAGTTTTGCCGATTACTCTAATATCTGTCTTCCGACAGTCACGCCGCAGTCTCTTTCACGATCGACGGGCCCATGAATCACTCCCTCTCCCGCCTCGTTTTTGGCATCGTTCTGGGACTTCTTTTGGCGCCTTTCGCACCCGCAGGCGACTGGCCGATGTGGCGTTTCGACGCGAGCCGCAGCGCGATCTCGCCGCATGAATTGCCGCCCCAGCTTCATCCGCAATGGGTCCGCGAGTATCATCCGGAACTCCCCGCCTGGCCCGATCAAGAAAAGATGCCGTTCGATCTCTGCTACGAACCGATCGTGGTCGGGCAGACCGTTTACCTCAATTCGGCTCGCCATGATTGCGTTCGCGCGGTCGATGTCGTTACGGGCGAGCGCAAGTGGATCTTCTTCGCCGACGGCCCCGTCCGTTTCGCTCCCTTGCATTACAAAGGCAACATCTATTTCACCTCCGACGACGGCAACCTCTATTGCGTGAGCGCCGACGCGGGACAGCTGGTGTGGAAGGTGCGCGGCGGGCCCAGCGATCGGCGCATCCTCGGCAATGAACGCCTCATCTCGACTTGGCCCGGCCGCGGCGCCCCGGTCGTCGCCGACGACACCCTCTATTTCGCCGCCAGCATTTGGCCGTTCATGGGTGTGTTCATTCATGCCGTCGACCCCGCCACAGGCCGCATCATCTGGACGAACGACGGCGACGGCTCCACCTACATGAAACAACCCCACGCCACCGACGCCTTCGCCAGCATCGCCCCTCAGGGCCCGCTCGGCGTCGAACGCGATTTCCTCGTCATTCCCGGCGGCCGCTCGATTCCCGCAATCGTCGATCGCAAAACCGGCAAACTCCTCCGCCTCCCCCTCGCCGACAACGGCAAGACCGGCGGCGGTTCCGAAGTCGTCACGTTCGGCAATGTCTTCTTCAACGGCGGCGCCGCCTTCGATCTGGCCACGAGCAAGTATCAAGGCACCTTCGGCAAGATCATTCTGGTCGGGAAGGATGCGTTTTTCACTTACGAGAATGGACACCTCAAAGCCTTCGATCCGTCCACCAATGAACTCACGCTCATCAAGCCCGTCATGGCCATCGAGCCGCCGAAGATCGAGGCGCCCAAGATTGAGCCCCCAAAACTCATCGCGCCGAAAGACATCTCATCCGAAAAGAAAGACGCGACCGTCGACGTTCAAGCGGGCGAGCCTGGAAAAGGCGTCGACCCAAAGCCCGCTGTCGTGAAGCTGCCGACGCCGAAAATCACGAGTTGGAAAGCCGAGCAACTCGATTCCATCGCCGTGCCGCCGATCGAAACGATGATCATGGCCGGCAAACGCATCTATGGCGGGGGCAACGGTTTCATCGTCGCGGTCGATTACGATTTCAAATCCCAGAAGTTCGAACTGGCGTGGAAGCTGCCGGTCGAAGGCAAAGTTTGCCGGCTCGTCGCCGGGGCCGACCGTCTCATCGCCGCCACGCGCGACGGCAATTTGCATTGCTTTGGTCCCAAGCCGACGACCCCGTCGCATCATCCGCTTCGCGTCGCCGCCCCGCAGCCCGAAGTCCCCGCCGTCGCCAAGCGCGCTCAGGAATTGCTCGAGGCCGGAGCCGCTCGCAATGGCTACGCCGTCGTTCTCGGCTTTGGCGACGGCGAACTGGTCGGCGAACTGCTCCGCCATTCCAACCTCCGCATCGTCGCCCTCGAAGCCGACGCCGAGAAAACGCTCGCCGGCCGCCGCCAACACACGGTCACCGATCTGTACGGTTCGCGTCTCGCCATCCTGCAAACCGAACCGCGCCTGGCCCATCTGCCCCCTTATTTTTGCAGCGCCATCTTCGCCCCCGATTGGAAAGCGGTCGGCGGCGCTCTGGACGAACTCTTCCTTCGGCAGATGTACGCCAGTCTCCGCCCCTTCGGCGGCCGGCTCGTTCTGTCGTCTCTCGATGCGGTGAACATCAAGACCGTCGAAGCCTTCGCTGTGAAGACGCCGCAAGCCAAGGTGCATCGCCTCGGCGACACCCTTGTCGTCAGCCGCGAAGGCCCCTTGCCCGGCTCCGCAAACTGGACGCACGAGCACGCTGACGCCTCCAATACGCGGGTCGGCAAAGATACGCTCGTCAAAGCCCCGATGGGGATTCTCTGGTTCGGCGGTCCGTCTCACGAGGGGGTTCTTCCGCGCCACGGCCACGGTCCGCAGCCGCAAGTGATCGATGGCCGCATCCTCATCGAAGGCGTGAACATGATTCGCGCGCTGGATATTTATACGGGCCGGATGCTGTGGGAAACGTCGCTTCCGGGCGTGGGAGCGTTCTTCAATAACCTGGCTCACCAGGCCGGGGCCAACGCGAGCGGCAGCAACATGGTGTCGACGTCCGACGCCATCTACGTCGCCCTGCGCGATTCGTGCGTCGCTCTCGACCCCGACACCGGCAAGATCAAGCAAACGTTCCGTCTGCCGTCGCGCCCGAACTCCAAAGACGTCCCTTTGTGGGGCTATATC
>JBAXFO010000601.1:0-3723 GCA_037139885.1 Planctomycetota bacterium | reverse complement strand
CTTCACGAGCAGCCGCGCCTCCGCCCAACATGTCTCCCCTTGGCTCGCTCCGGGCCGCACCAGAAACCCCAGGCCGCCCCCCGCCTCGACCGCCAATTGCAAACGCCGCATGACGACATCGCTCGCCCGATCCATGCGTCCCAGCGTGGCCGCGATCCCTTCGCAGCGTAAGGCTTGTTCCCAGGTCCAAAGTTTCAGCCGTTCGTCGGCCGGATGAATGGCGACCGTCCGTTCCAGAGGCACGCCCAAAGCCGCCGCGGCCGGGGGAAAAAACGTGGGCTCGCCAACGATCGCCAGCACCCCTCCCGACCGCACCACGGCTCCTGCGACCGCCAGAGCCAGGGTAAAGCTTCCCTCCCCGAGCCATTCGAGGAGCGTTCCCGCCGCCAAACCGCCGCCCGGCAACAGACGATCGAGCGCCTCGAACCCCGTGGAGATCGGGTGCGGCCGCCGTGAATTCTTGGCGCCCCCCTCGATCGAGCCGATACGAGTTCGCAAATCCTGAATCAGCGTCGCGCGTGGAGAGAGCATAAGCCGGCCCCGAACGTGTATGCCTGAACACTATAGCACGCGAAAACGAACTGCCAAACGAAATGGTCATTTGGCCAGAAACGGAAGTTGAAATTGGGTGGACTGTTGCGCTGAAAGGAATTGGCAAGAGCGTTCAGCTGCTCCACGTCAGCTGCACCAAGCGGAAACGACTATGCCGAGCGTCGCCGCAGAGCCGGGGCGATCGCCATGGAGGCGAAGAAGCAGAGGGAGACCAACACGACGATGACGCCGCCGATGCCGAGTTCGGTGCGGAAATGGGCGTTGATCTCCCAGCAGACAAGTTGGCCGGCGATGCCGCAAGCGACGGTGAGGAGCAGGGTGCACCAAAAATGTTGCCGCAAATTGCGAGTTACGTTGGCGGCGGCGGCGGCGGGAACGATGAGCAGGCCATTGATGAGCAGCACACCGACGATATTCAGACACAGGTTCACGATCAAACCGAGCAAGATGATGAGCACATAGCGTAGAAACTCGACCGGCACGCGGCGCGATTTCGCCAGGCTCGCATGCACGCTCGTCAAAATCAGCTCGTTGTAGTACCGACCAAGAAACGCGACCGTGACGGCGAGCAAAACGAGGAGAGCGATGAGGTCCGACTGACGCACGCCGAGCGGGTCGCCGAAGATGAACGACTCGATCGACAGCAGCCGGCGATGTTGGCCGATCAGCTTCGAGAAGACGGCGCCCAGACCGACGGCGAATGCGAAGAACACGCCGATGACGGTGTCGCTCGCCAATCCGGTGCGGCCGCGAACCCAGGCGATCAACACACCGATCACGATCCCGAACGCGACCATCACAATCGTGATCCATTCGCGGAAGTATTCGTCGGGAATGCCGGTGAGGAGGCAGAAGATGAAACCGAGCGCGACGCCGGCGAACGCGCAGTGAGCCAGAGCATCGCTGAAAAACGCCATGCGATTGCCGACGACAAGGCCTCCCATGCCGCCGCAAATGACGCTCACGAGAATGATGGCCAGACCGGCCATGATGTTGTTGGGCGAATTGAGGAAGGTATATGGGGCGAACTGCGAGGCGATCCATTCAAGAAGAAGGTCCATGATCCGTCTCGCCCCGTTCGAAGGACATTGTTCGCGAATCCTACGACTTGAGGAGCGAAGCCGCGGGTGGGTCGAGGTAGATCGTCACGCTGGGATGCGTCATCAAGATCGACGCGGGCACGGTCGGCGTCAACGGCCCCTCAAGAGAATTACGCACCGCGACCGCTTTGCGTTCATCGGGAACGCTGCACACGATAACCTTCGAAAGGAGAGTGTGCCGGACCGACATCGAAATCGCCTTCGTCGGCACCGCTTCGAATGTCGGGAACCAGCCTTCGCCGAACTGCTGCTGCCGGCAGGCGTCGTCGAGCGTCACCAGGATGTACGGCTCGGTCGTTTCGAAATCGGCGGGGGGATCGTTGAACGCGATATGGGCGTTCTCGCCGATGCCGATGAAGGCGACATCGATGGGATACTGGCCGATCAAGTCCTTCAGACGTTGGCATTCTTTGACGAGATCGTTCTCGGCGTCGATGTAGTTGAACGCCTTCGGAGCCTTGGGGAGTTTGTCGACGAGGCGTTCTTTCAGATAACGCCGGAAGGACGCGGGATGCGTGATCGCCATGCCGGCGTATTCGTCGAGATGAAAGAAGACGACCTTGGCCCAATCCAGATCGGGTTCCTGGGCGAGGGCGGCCAGGGTATCGAACTGCGACGCTCCCGTGGCCACAATGACGTTGGCCTGGCCGCGTTCGGCGATGGCGCGACGAATGAGGGCGGCTCCGTCAGTCGCGGCGCGGCGGCCAAGTTCCGCTTTGTCGGGTGCGAGGTTGACTTTCATCTCGAAATCCTATGGCGGGGATTTCGAATTGGCTAGTGGCTGGGCGATCGCTCAACCCATCAGCTATGAATTGCGGCGGACCAGGCCGCTCGCGCCGCTTCGCCGACGGCTTCGCCGAGCGTGGGATGGCCATGGCACGTGCGGGCGATGTCTTCGGCGCAGGCGGAGAACTCCATGCCGAGAACGCCTTCTGCGATCAAATCCGAAGCGCGTGGGCCGAAAATGTGCATGCCCAGGATACGATCGGTTTTCTGATCGGTGATGACCTTCACGATGCCTTCCGCTTCGTCCAGACATTTCGCCCGGCCATTGGCGACGAACGAGAACTTGCCGACTTTGTACGGTTTGCCGGATTCTTTCACCTGCTCCTCGGTGAGGCCGACAGCGGCGAGCTCGGGATGGGTGTAAATGACGCTCGGGATGGTGTTGTAATTGACATGCCCAGGTTTGCCCGCGAGCAGTTCGACGCAGGCGATGCCTTCTTCGCTGGCTTTGTGAGCAAGCATCGGGCCGGCGATGAGATCGCCGACCGCGAAGATGCCGGGCGCGGTCGTCTCGTAGCGATCGTTCACTTGGACCTTGCCGGTCTTGGAGTCGAATTGCACGCCGGCCTGTTCGAAGCCGAGGCCCGTCGTGGTGGGACGCCGGCCGACCGACATCAGCACCTTGTCCCCCTTGAACTCAATCGTCTTGTCGCCCGCCTGGGCCGAGACGGTGATGCTGGCGCCATCTTTCTTGGCCCCGGTCACTTTCGTGTTGAGATGAATATCGAGCCCTTGGCGCGTCAGCGATTTGTGCAGCAGGCCCGCGACTTCCGCATCGTTGAGCGGCAACAAACGCGGCAAGAACTCAATCACGCTCACCTTGCTGCCGAGCCGGCTCCAGACGGAGCCCAATTCCAACCCAATATAGCCGCCGCCGATGACGATCAAATGCTCCGGCACGCGGTCGAAGAGAAGGGCTTCGGTCGAGCTGACGATGTGCGTGCCGTCGAACGGCAGAAACGGCAAGCTCGACGGCTCGCTGCCGGTGGCGAGCAGAATGGCCGGGGCTTCGAGTTCGGCAGCCGTGTCGCCGCGCACTTGCACCTTGCCGGAGCCGACGAGAGCCCCGGCGCCGGAATACGTCGTGATCTTGTTCTTGCGAAAGAGAAACGCAACGCCATCGGTGAGGCCTTTGACGATCTCGCTCTTGCGCCCCAGCATGCGCGGCAAATCGACCGTGACATCGCCGACCTGGATGCCGTGCTTTTGAAAGCGGTTCTTGGCGAGGTAGTAGAGCTCGCTCGAATCGAGCAGGGCCTTGCTGGGAATGCAACCGATGTTGAGG
>JBAXFO010000600.1:0-3723 GCA_037139885.1 Planctomycetota bacterium | reverse complement strand
GGCGAACAAAACGCAAAGTCGGACCCTGTTAAGCTTGACAAATTAGGGCGTTTGGGGTGAAATTGATGTGTTGCGACAGTCCAATATAGGAATTCCGCGAAAAATGGACTGGATTTTGCTCGAAGAATCGCGTCCAATCAACGAAAATTCATTCCCGCGCCGAACGACGTGGCCATGTGAGGGAGTTCCATGCGAAAAATCAACATCCGCGCCGGCTTGTGCGGGCTTTTGACCGCCGCCGTCGCCAGCGTCGCCCCGGCCCAAGAAGCTCCGCCCTCGTTCGCGCCTTCTCCGCCTGCGCCTCGACCGCCGGTCACGGCTCCGGTCGTGATCTCCAACACGCGGCCTGGCTTGGCGTCGGGAGTCGGCTTCGTCCCCAATCCGGCACGCGCGCTGGCGGCGTTACCGCAATGGCCGAGCGATGCGAGCGCTCTCAATACGAACGTCGTGCAGCCGTTTATGCATGGCCCAGGCACCGAGGCGGAACAGATCGCCCGCATTAATGCCGTGGTCGATCGCGCCGCCGCTCTGGGCACGGTCGCCCCGAATTATCAACGCATCGCGGATACGTTGGAGAAGGGCTTTCCCAACATTATGGGCTTCGAGAGCCTCGGATATCTGGCGAAGAGGAAAGTAGGCGATCCCAACATTCGCCTGGCTGGCAACGAACCGAACGCCGCCCAGGGACAAGACAATAAGGATCCCTTCCCGAACAATCCGAATCCGAACGGCAACGGCAACGGCCAAGACAATGGCCTGAAGCAAACCGTCGACGAAATCAACAAAATCTTCAAGGCCCAGGCGGACCTCATTCGCAGCCTCGACATCGGCAGCGTCCGCCGCGGCGACGGCGTCATCGGCGGCGTTCCGGCGAACGGCGACGGCAACGTTTCCCGCGTCGTTCTCGGCGGACGCACCGGCCTCGAGCTTGGCCCCGTTGCGCCGGAAGTGCTCGACCACTTTCAAATTCCCCGCGAGCAGGGTTTGTTGATTCGCAACGTTTTCCCCGACACTCCCGCAGCCGCCGCCGGCTACAAGAAGGGGGACATTTTGCTCGAATTCAACAATCGCAAGGTCCCTTCGAATCTTTCCGACTTCATTGAACGCGTGATGGATAGCGTGAAGAACGGCGTCCCCGTTCCCGCTACCGTTCTCCGCGGCGCCGAGCGCGTCAAAGTCGGCGACATGAAAATCACCGATCGCCGCGTCGTTCCCCCGCTGCCGAACGAACGCCAGCCCGACCTCACGTCGATCATTCGCGTCGTTCCCGGCATCAACAGCGACCAGCCGAGCACGAACAACATTCCGGAATATCGCATCATCCGCAATGGCCTCATCACGGAAGTGGTGCCGTTTTATCCGAACAAGAAGTAAGGGATCTTCCTGCGAAATGAGCCGGCATCTTTCGAGCCCGAAGCCTTCGCTTCGGGCTCGCGTCGTTTTCGGAGTAGAATAGGTCGTGAACTGTCTGCGGTTCTTTACGGTTCCAACATCATGACCCAAACGCCCCCCAAACATGTCGTTCTCTTTGACGGCGATTGCCCGTTGTGCCGCAAGAGCGTGTCGTGGCTGACGTGGCTCGATTGGCGCCGCGCCCTGACGTTCGTCAATTTTCGCGACGACGGCGACCCCATCGTGCGCGAGGCGCCGACGACCAAGGAACGGCTTGCCGAGGAGATGCACGTTTGGCCCGCGCGGCGCAACCGCCTGTATCATGGCTTCGGCGCGTTTCGCTTCATGGCCTGGCGACTGCCCCTCTTGTGGCCGCTGGCGCCGTTCTTGTACCTGCCCGGAGTGCCGTGGCTGGGCCAGAAGATTTACTTATGGATCGCCCGCAACCGCTACAGCCTCGTGCCGTGCCAGGACGGGGTCTGCACCATACAACAGAAGAGACCGTGACGCCCTTTTCGCGGTCGTCGGGAGATGCTTCGCATGCGTTTCTCGAGACGTTTTTGACTTGAGGCCTTTCTCATGAGCCGCCGCAGCGTTCAGCAACTTTCCGACGGCGACAGTTTCGACGAAGTTTTCATGGTGGTCGACAAACAGCTCCGGGCCAATCGCCAGGGGAGTCTGTTTCTGCAAGTAGAGCTGCGCGACCGCACCGGCAGCATGTCGGGCCGCATGTGGAACGCCACCGAACACCAGTTCAAAAGCTTCGAGGCCGGCGAATTTTTGCGCATCAAGGGGAAGGTGCAGCTTTACCAGGGCTCGCTGCAAGTGATCTTCTCGGCCTTCGAGAAGGTGCCGCGCGAAGCGGTGGCGATGGTCGATTTTCTGCCGCAGACGGAGAAGGACGTCGGCCGCTTGTTCGAACGGTTGCGGGCGTTGCTCAAACCCGAACATCCCGCTCTGAAAGCTCTCGTCGAAGTCTTTCTCATCGACGATCGCCTCATGGACGAGCTGAGCCGGGCCCCGGCCGGTATCCGCAACCATCATGCCTACCTCGGCGGCTTGATCGAGCACGTCGTCAACATGCTGGAAGTGGCGGATCGCATTCTGCCGCTGTATCCCGAGCTCAACCGCGACGTGCTCATGCTCGGCATCTTCCTGCACGATATCGGCAAAGTCCGCGAATTGAGTTACGAGCGCGTCTTCGGCTATTCCGACGAAGGCCAGCTTTTGGGCCATCTGTCGATCGGCGTCGAGATCTTGACCGAAAAAATCGCCAAAGTTCCCGAACTTACGGGCGAACCTTTTCCGACCGAGTTGGCTCTAAGACTGAAACACATGATCTTGAGCCATCACGGTACTCACGAATTCGGCAGCCCTCGCCTCCCCATGACCCCCGAAGCCATCGCCCTGCACCACATCGACAACCTCGACGCCAAAGTCCACACCTACGTCCGCGAGATCCGCGACGACCGCCAGGGTCCGTCCGCTTGGACGCCGTACAACCACAGCAGCGGGAGACGATTGTTCAAGGGGTTGAAGGAGGGGTCGCAACCGGTCGAGGAGTGAGTTGTCGATTCGCGAGATACTCATAATCGTCATCGTGCTCGCAATCGGTCTTCGCCATTCTCACTCGCCTCGGAGAAGCGCATGCCGGCCCCTTACTTCGATCACGAGAAACTCGATGTCTACCGCGCCGCAGTCGAATTTATCGCCTGGTTGGCAGCGCTCATCGAAGGGTCTAGGCTGGGCGATGTCAAAGACCAACTCGACCGAGCGTCGACCTCGATCGCGCTCAATATCGCCGAAGGCAACGGCAAATACACGGGCAAAGACCGCTGCCGATTTTTCGATTTCGCCCACGGATCGGCCCTCGAATGCGCCGCCGGGCTCGATGTCCTTGTCGCCAAGGGAAAGGTGACGCCGGCGCAAATCGCTCCGGGCAAAGAATCCCTGCAAAAGATCGTCCGCATGTTGTTCGGATTGATCAAAAAGAACTCGGCTCGCGAATACGAAAAAGGCCGGACCGACGATGAGTGAATCGAGAAATGCGAATTCGCGAAGAACGAAAATGCCGAGAATCGCAAATGCGCGAGAAGGATGACGAGTAGGAGTATGAGTATGAAGAAGGCGGCGAGTACGATTGCGATTACGAGTACGATTAGGAAGCCGACGAGCGTGCGGTTCTCTCGTACTCGTACTCCTAATCCTGCTCGTACTCAAATTCCTACTCCTACTCGTCATCGTACTCGTACTCGTATTTCTCTTCATCGTTCATCATCCCTGCAAAAGATCGTCCGCATGTTGTTCGGATTGATCAAAAAGAACTCGGCT
>JBAXFO010000599.1:0-3723 GCA_037139885.1 Planctomycetota bacterium | reverse complement strand
GTCCAGTAATGATAATCGACGCCATCGCGTTCTTGCGTGCGCCGTTTGCGGGTCGTCACCGAGACGGAGAGCCGCATCGGCCCGGGCGGATCGGCCAGGAGCCGGCGGACCAGAGTCGATTTCCCGCTGCCGCTGGGACCGGAGATCACGATCAGGGGACCGGAGGGCATGTTCAGCGTCTCGACCTCGGTTCCGGCGCGGAGGCCGTCATCGAATCATTATATCGAAACGCGGCCCAATTATCCGACGGCGCTCACGATCGAAGCCCTTTCGCCGAGGAGCACACGTTCGACGTCGAGGGAAAAATCGTGCCACGAGCGGAGTCGATGCTGTTGGGCGCGAATGAGATGCAAGCGATTTTGGTAATAATCCTCGTCGCCCATCAGCCGGATGAACCCGGCATAGTAAGCTCCCAAATCTTGATAAGGCACGGCATCGCTCATGCCGTAACCGGCTTCCACGAGCGACGAGTTATCGAAATGCAGACACGGCTTGCCGTAGCTGAGCGATTCGCCCACCGGCAGGCCCCAGCCTTCATAGTGGGAAGGATAAGCCGTGAAACGACATGCCCGATAAAGGTCGTCCAACTCTTCGTCGCTGGGGTGGTCGATCATGATGACCGAGCCATAAACGAAGCCGGTGCCATGCAAAATCGTTTGCACCGCTTCGACGTCCCAAAGCCAGCGGCCTGCGAGAACGAGCTTCTCGCCTTGATATTCGCTGCTGTGGAAAAACTTCGCCCAGGTCACCAGCAGGTTTAAATGATTCTTCCGGCTCTCGATCGAACCCACGCACAGCGCAAACTTTTCCGACAACAGCTTCCGCACGCGCAGCGACTTGTCCGGCGCCCGTTCCGGCAGCGGCGGCAGTTTGTGGGCGAGCTGAACTTTGACGATCTCCGGTTCCGACATGCCTTCGGAGCGGGCGAATGCACGAACATCGTCGGCCGTGTTGTCGGAATTGACGACCACTTTTGTCGCCGTTTTCAGGGCGAAGGGAATGTAGCGGCGAAACTTCTCGCGCAGCGAATCGGGCACATAAGGAGAAACGAGCGGAATCAAGTCGTAGATCAAGACGACCGTTTCGAGGCCTGCGGGCCTCTGCCGGGCGAATTCTTCGTACTGGCTTTGAAAATGCCAGGGCGTGCCGAAAAGGACGATGACATCGTCGCTCTGCAGCTTCGGCAGCGGCTTGATCTCGACCCCCGGGAGCGCGGGCGCCAGTCGCCGCCGCACGGTTTTCGCAACGAATCGATTCACTAGCGTTGCGAACGGCAGACGCTGCCCGGCCGCATACATTTTAGCGGCGAACCGCTGGCGACCCCCCTTGGCGAGATAATCCCGCGCGTAGCAGAGAAAGGTTTCCGGCGGAGCCGCATCGTGCAGATCCGCCCGATGCCAGAGGTGCCGAAAGACGCTGAGATCGGTCGCGTCCGAAACATCCAAGCCGTTGAGAATGTACCACTGACCCGTGACCGGACTCAGGAAAAACGGCGTCGCTCGCCCCTGCAAGCCGCGCAGCCCTTCAAGAATCACGCGCTGGATGCCGGTGACTTTCGTTGAAGTCACCGAATGCAGGACCAGGTCGGTCACGTCGTAATAAAGCATCCCCGTCCTCGGCGCTCATTCGACATTTTGAATCAACTCGCGCACTTGCTCGAGCGTATGCTTGATCGCCACCACATCTTTCGAGATGCCGACGTCGTTGGCCTTCGAACCGATCGTGTTGGTTTCGCGGGACATTTCTTGGACCAGAAACTCCAACTTGCGGCCAGCGCCGTCCTTTTCCTTGATGATCTCGATAAATTGCTCCAGATGCGCCGCCAGTCGGGTCACCTCCTCGGCAATGTCGCTCCGCTCCGCGAAGAGAGCGACTTCGCGGATCACCGTGTCGCGATCGATCTGCACATCGACATCGTGCAAGAGCTTTCGAACCCGCTCAAGCAAACGGTCGCGAAACGCCTCGACGATCACCGGCGACTTCTGCCGAATGACTTCGAGATGCCCGACGACGGTACGCTGCAAATTTCGCAACTCATCCGTCATCGCCTTGCCTTCTTCCGTTCGCATCTGTTGCAAACGGGCGATGGCTTGCTCGAGGACCTTTTCGATGAGGGGCCAATCGTCGAGCATGTTGCCCGATTGCAGCCCCGGATCCGCGACAACCCCCGGCAGCGCCAAAACCTGGCCGAGAAGAATTTGACTGGCGTCCCCCAGGCCCAGTTGCGTTCCCACGGTTCGCAACTGTTGCACGTAACTCGACAGGGCGACCGTGTTGATGCGAAAATCGTGCGGCGACGCCTGGCGATCGAGGCGCAGGTGAACTTGAATCGTGCCGCGTTTGACCGATTTGCGGATGACCTTCTCGAACTCGGCTTCGAGAAGGTTGTAAGGCTCGGGCGCCCGAACGGAGACTTTGAGATAGCGGTTGTTGAGAGCGCGCAATTCGATCGACAGGGAGAGGGTCTCGCCCTGGTGACGAGCCTCACCGTAGCCGGTCATGCTGAGCAACATGCTAACCTCGCACCTGTCGCCGAAAATCAACGCGACGAATACAGGGTCACATATTGCGGCACGCCGGTGTCCTGGATGACGCGCACCTGGATCATGATGAGCAGCAGCCAAACCAAGGCGACATAGATGGTTACGCGCGTGAATTGGTCGCCAGCCCGCGAGCCGAACGGGCTCGAGCCCCCCGAACCGCCCAGCGCCCCAATGAGCCCGCCTCCCTTGCCGCGCTGAATGAGCACGAGAAGCACAAGGAAGATGCTGAGAACGAGAATCACAAGATTCAAAAGGCCGGCAAACACGCTCATGGAATCGTCTCCAGGCATGGCGGAGTTTATCGTAAACCGAGATTATAGTTGCCGAAGCGGAAAGCGGAAAGACGACTTTTGCGGTTCGGTAAGGCTGCCTCCGACGCAGCCGACTCGGGCGAAAACTTTACTCGGACTCGTCCTTTCTCCCGGCTCCGCCACGCCCCTCGACCATGGTGATCGTCGTCCCCTCCTGAACGACTTTGTTGTGCTGATTGAGCACGCTGCGATGCCAGGTGATGACTCCCCGCCGGCCGCGCGAACGCTCCTCTTTCGCGACGACCTTCGCCTGCGTTCGAATCGTGTCGCCGATGAAGACGGGCTCTTTGAACGACCATTCCTTCACGCTCATGAACGCGATCGTCCGCATCAGCGGGGCGTAAACCGAAAGCCCGGTGCTGATCGACCAGACGAGCATGCCGTGAGCGATCGGTTGGCGAAAGAGCGTCGTCTTCGCGAATTCGTGATCCATGTGGATCGGATTGAAGTCGCCGCTGACGCCCGCGAAATTGACGATGTCGGCCTGCGTAATCGTGCGGCCCTGCGACATCCATTCCTGCTCGATGGCGACATCGTCGAAAAACAAATGCCCGGACGTGAACGACATGCCGTCTCCTCAATGAGTTTCGCTGTTTCGCTAAACCTTCGCGTCCAGTAGCGGCGTCGGCCGGCGCTCCGCCCGATCGATGCCGACATAAACGACCTCGGCTTCCGTCACCTGCAAGACCTCGGCGCCGCGCTCAGCTTCGACGTCGATTTGCATGGTGATGGACGTCCGCCCCAAGCGCACCAGCCGCGTCATGAAACGCACGACATCGCCCACCAGAACAGGCTGCTTGAACTCGACGCGGTTCATCGCCACCGTCACAATATTCGGCATCGCCCCGCCCGCCCGCACGACTTCCCGC
>JBAXFO010000598.1:0-3724 GCA_037139885.1 Planctomycetota bacterium | reverse complement strand
GGCCCTTGATGATGCTGGCGTCGTTGGGGTCGTCGTTGAGATCGCCGCACATGATGATGTCGGCTTTGGGGTTGTTGATGAAGATGGCGTTGCAGGCTCCGTAAATCTTGTCGGCATAATCCATGCGTTGCCGGTCGCCGTCCTGCAGGCGCGACGTCCAGTGGGCGACGATGACGATCAGCTCTTTGCTGCCGGCCATGAGATGGCATTCGATGATGCGTTGACGGCTGCCGATGACCTTGGTTCGCGACGTATCGACAGGCAATCTCGTGAGCACAGCGGGCGCGATGTGCCGGCCGCTGTTCATCTCCTTCATCACGAGGTTTTGATAATGGAGCCGCGGATCGGCGATCTTGGCGTTGAGCGCCGCCTGCAAAAGTTGCGCGGCGCGGATGCTTTCGACTTCGCACAGGCCGAGGATATCGGGCCCCCGTCCCGAGTTGAGGCTCAAAATGGCTTCGGTCATTTTGTCGAGCTTGAGATGCAGCATGTTCGGGTTCTTGGCGAACCAGGGGTCGTAATCTCTGTCAGCTGGACCGGTACGTTTGTCGTCTTTATCGTCGAAGAAGTTTTCGCAGTTCCAGAAGGCGAAGACGATGTCTTGACCGCCGCCTGCCGTGGGGTTGGCTGGTTGCGGAGAATTCGGCTGCACGCCGGGTTGGGGAGTCGCCGGCTTGGGGCTGGGCGTTTGGTTCTTCTGGGCGGCCGTGAGTTGGAACGGGTTGGGACGATTCGGATCGTTGGCGACGACTTCATTTTTGCCGCCGGGGCGGATCTTTTGCGTGATCTCTTCAAGAGGACCGGAGGCGGTTTTGCCGCAGCCGGGAAAGAAACCGAAGAATCCCAGCCCGCTGATGACGATCGGCGCGAGCATGGGAATCAGGCGCGTGCCGTATTTGCTGAGGAACGAGAGACCGGCGGGGCTGACGGCTTGCTTTTCGATCGTGGCGATGACCTGGCCGAGAGCCGAGGCTTTTTTCTTCTTCGACTTTCGGAACATGGAGGGGAATCCTTTCCCGCACGGAATTCGCCGCCGACCGGTGCGGATGCGTACGCCCGCCCCTCGGCTGCCTGCTTATAGCCAAACGGCTCGATTGACACAAGGAATCTCTGTTGGATCGCCGGGCGGACTCTGCTATAGAAGGGCAGCCGGCAACGGGAGCGGACATTCGCGAACGCCGGCACGATGGCCAACCGCAAGGAGGCGCGACATGGCGTGGACGAAAAAAGGGCTCGGAGCTGTGGTCTGTTTGATCGTCGGCCTGGGAATCGGGCTGGGGTACCGCGGCATCAACCAACCGGTCTGGGCGATGGTGGATCGCCATGAAGATTCGATTCTGTGCACCGGGCCCGTGTCGGTGAATGTCGGCGCCAAGACGGACGGCGTCTGGTTGCTCGACTATCGGACCGGCCGCCTCATGGGAACGATCATCGATCGCAATAGCGGCAAGGTCGCGAATTGGGCGGAAGTCGACCTCGTCGCGGAATTTGGCGTGCCGCCGCGAAATAACGTTCACTTTATGATGATCACCGGATCGATCGCGCAAGGGCAGGCCGCCCTGTATCTTGCGGAGACGGTGACCGGGAAGTTCGGCGTTTACACGATGGGCCCGCGGCAAGATGGCGGCGCGGGCGTCGCGATTCGCCGGCATGATATGACCTCGTTTCGGCCGAACGCGAAGTAGCCGGTTGTGGAAGCCCAAAATGTCGATTTCGACGAAATCGGCCTACGGGTGGCGGCGCGCGTTCGTGGTGTGATAAGATAGCGAAGACTTCCTTGCGACGCTTTTTGGGGTCACGCTTCCGATATGGGCATCTACGATCGAGATTACTACCGCGAATCCAATCGCGGCCTGCTCGGTTCCGTCCTTCCCGAAGGCGGCGTGTGCAAGATTCTCATCATTGCGCAGCTGGTCATGTTCGGGGTCCAGGCTCTCGCGGGCGAATCGTTTGCCGCGCTGGCGAGCGACTTGGCGTTGCAGCCTTCGGCCGTCATGCATGGCGAAGTTTGGCGTATCGTCACCTTCGGTTTCCTTCATCCCTCGCTCGATCCTTGGTCGCTGGCCTTTGGACTCCTCTTTCTTTGGTACTTCGGCAGCGACCTCGAGCAGATGTACGGTTCGGCCGAGTTCTTGTGCTTTTATATCGCGGCGATCGTTGTCGGCGGACTGGCGTTCATGGGAGTGGCGTATTTTCGCGGCCATCCCGAGGCGTATCTCGTCGGCTGCCTCGGCCCGATCACAGCAATCACGGTTCTTTATGCGTGGCACTTTCCCTCGCAAACTATCCGCCTTTTCTTGATCTTGCCGATTCCGATCTGGTTGCTGGTGGTCATTCAAATCGCCGGGGCCATGTTTTTGGCTCGCGAACAAATGGCGTACGTGCTTGCCGGGGCGGCGTTCGGGAGTCTTTACTACAAGAAGCAATGGCGGTTGAGCAGCGTTTTTCAGGGCTGGCAGTCGCGAAAAATCCGTCCGAAACAACGTGCGAGTCGTCTGCGAGTCTTTTCGCCCGACGATGATGAGCACGAACCCGTGGCCGTGGCGGCGCCGAAGATCTCGGCTCCGTTGCTCGATGAACATCTCGAAGCGAAGGTCGACTCGGTCCTCGAAAAGATGGCGCGCAGCGGTAAGGAAAGCCTTTCGGATCAAGAACGGCAGATCCTTCTGCAAGCGAGCGAGATCTATCGCCGCAAGCGGACGTGATGCCGAAGCTCTTTCAGTCATGAAAACCGTTTGAGGATTCCGCCCATGCCGATGTACGAATATCGTTGCGAAACCTGCGAGCATTCGTTCGAAGCGCTGGTCTTTGGCGATGACGATGTCTCATGCCCCGAATGCGCGGGCGAAAAGCTCGAACGCCTGCTAAGTCTGCCGGGTTTGGCGCAAGCGCAGACGGCCTCGGGCGGCGGTTGCGGCGATCTGAGCTTGCCGCCCTGCGGTGCGCCGCGCTGCCAACGGCGCGGGTGATTCCTTTGGCTTGTGCGACGCTTACGAGAAGCGCGCCAACCTTCCGCCATTTCCTCTAAGACTCCCTGCCTATGCCGCTCGAATTGACGGGCCTGACTGCCGCCGAGGTCGCTGACCGGTTGCGACGCGGCCTGGGCAATCGCACGCCGCGTTCGGGGTTGCGAGATTATTTCGCCATTTTGGCTCGCAACACGCTCACCGGTTTCAACGCCATGGTCGTTCCGGCGGCTGTCGTCCTATTCTCCCTTGGAGATCTGCGGGCGGCGCTCGCCGTCAGCGGCATGGCCATCGTCAACACGCTCCTCTCGCTCGTTCAGGAAATTCGCGCCAAGGTCCACCTCGATCGCCTGAGCCTCATGACGGAGAGCCAGGTTAACGTCTGCCGCGATGGCGAAACCGTGGCGATCGCCGCTGGGGATGTCGTCGAAGGCGACTGCGTTTTGCTGCGGGCGGGCGACACGGTCGTGGCCGATGGTCCCGTACTTCAGAGCCAGTTTCTGGAGATCGACGAAGCTCTGTTGTCGGGCGAGTCCGATCCGGTTCGCCGCGGGGTTGGGGAAGCGATCCTGTCGGGCAGCACGTGCGTCGCGGGGGCGGGGGCGTATCGAGCCTCAGGCGTCGGGCCGCATTCGTTCGCCCAGAAGACCGCCGCTGCGGCACGCCAGTATCACGTCGCTTCGAGTCCGTTGACGCGTTCCATCAACCGAATCGTACGACTTCTTTCGTACACCGCTTTGGCCATGTGCGGCATGCAC
>JBAXFO010000597.1:0-3727 GCA_037139885.1 Planctomycetota bacterium | reverse complement strand
GCGTTTCCACCTGGACGCCGGGCAAGAAGGTGGAGCCGCTGAGCGGGCCGTTCAGCCCCAATCTGGCGGCCGTCGCGGTCGTGCCCGACGGCAAACTCGTGGCCGTGGGCGGAAGCGATCAGACGCTTCGCATCGTCGCCAAGGACGAAAAAAACTCGCGCCGCTTGCTCGGGCATATCACGTCGATCCGCAGCCTGGCCGCGGGCGGTTCGCGGCTGGCGTCGCTGGGTTTTGACAACGCCATCAAGGTTTGGAGCGCGAGCACGATCTTGGCCCCCGAATTCGTGCCGACGAATGCGCCGATCGTCGGGCTCGCGCTCGACGCCCAGGAACGCATTCTCGCCTCGGCCAACGCCGATGGCGCGATCGCCTTTTGGGATCCGGCCAACGGCAAGAAGATCGGCGGCGTGAAGGCGGCCGGACCCGTGGCGGCGATCGCATTCTCCAGTAAGGAGGCTTCCTTGACGCTCGCGGCCGCGGTCGGCAACGACGTCGCCGTCTGGGAAGTCACGCTCGAAAAGGATGGCGTCAAAACCAAGGAACTGCCGGGCCTTAAGAAACATACCGAAGCGATCACATGCCTGTCGTTCTCCAAAGACAGCCCCAACATGCTCGCCAGCGGCAGCCGCGATAAATCCGTGATCGTTTGGGACGTGACCAAGGCGGATGCGACGAAGATCTTGAAGCATCCGGAGACGCCGCGAAGTTTGCTTTTTTCGACGGCCCTCCTGTTCACGGGGGACGATGTCGGCGTGGTGCGGGCGTTTAATCCGGGCAGCGGCAATCTCGTGCTGCCGCCGTTCAAGGTCCACTTCGCGGCCGTGACCGGTCTCGGAGAGATCTCGGGAAATCAAAATCTCGTCATCGTCATCAGCGCGAGCGCGGATCAGACCGTTCGCATCTGGGGCACCGATCTCAAGGCCCAGCAATATGGAGCGTTCCAGGTTTATCACGCCCACCATCAACCGGTGACGGCTCTCGCACAGGGCAAGGGCTTCTTCGTTTCCGGAGCCGCCGACGGCGCGGTGAAGACCTGGGACCCGACTCTTCCCGACGAGAGATTCACCTACAGCAAACACACGGGCCCCGTGCGCGCCCTGCTCGTCGGCAAAAACAACGACTTCGTCATTTCCGGCGGAGCCGATGGCGACATCGTGTTCCACCGCGGCGTTCCCCGCCCGATGATCGGCCCGGCGAATCAAGCCGCGGGCGACGACGAGGAATAGCGGCGCCGACGAATAACCTCTCACGAAACTTGAACTATGAACGATTCGACTCTCACCATCGACGGCTTCGGCCCGCTTCCGATCGTTCGGCCCTCGACGTTCGCCGAACTCAGCGCGATCGTGCGCACGGCCACGAGCGAACGGCCGCTCGTCCCCATCGGCGGCCTGACGCAGATTGGCGTCGGCCGGCCCTTGACGAAAATGAGCACGGCCGTCGACCTGCGCGGTCTCGATCATGTCGTCGATTTCCCCGCCCGCGATATGACGATCACGGTGCAGGCCGGCATCACGCTGGGCCGGCTTGCGGAGATTCTCGCTCCGGAAAATTTACGGCTGCCCATCGACGTTCCCGCCGCGGCCGCGGCAACGCTCGGCGGCACGATCGCCGCCAACGTCAGCGGTCACCGCCGCTACGGTTACGGCACGCTCCGCGATTACGTCATCGGCATTTCGGCCGTGAACGACGAGGGGAACGAGTTCAAGGCCGGCGGCCGCGTCGTCAAGAACGTCGCCGGCTACGACATTTGCAAATTGTTGATCGGCTCGCTGGGGACGCTGGGCGTCATCTCCCAGGTGACGCTGAAGCTGAGGCCGCGCGCGGAGGAGCAGGCGTTCGTTTCGATCCCGTGCCGCGGCGATCAGATCGGGACGTTGCTCGATCAGCTCCACGCCTCGCGAACGCGGCCCGTGATCCTCGACGTGGTCAATCGTATGGGGAGCCGATCCTTGCTGGCGACCGAATCCGATTACGTCGCCATCGTCGGTTATGAAGGCAACAGCGATGCGGTCAAATGGCAGATGCAGCAACTGGTCAAGGACCTCGGCGTCAGCTTCAAGATCGAAGCCCGCGTCGGCTTCACAAGCCAGGCTCTCGATCAGGCATTGACGGAATGGCCGATCGCGCCGAACGCCCGTCTGACGCTGAAGGCAAGCCTGCGCCCCAGCGGCGTCGCCGAATTTCTTAAAGCGGCGGATTCGTGGGGCGGCGAACCGAGTTTACGGGCTCATGCGGGCAACGGCATCGTCGTCGGGCATTACAATGGAGTTACGGCCGAGACGGCGCCGAGCTTCTTGGAAAAGTGGCGCGGGCTCGCGGTTGCGGTCGTCGTGCAGAAATGCGTGCCTGAGTGGAAATCGAGCATCGATGTCTGGGGTCCGCCCCCGGAAGACATCGGCTTGATGCGCGAGGTGAAAGCGCGATTCGATCCGCGCGGCATCTTCAACCCGGGCCGGTTCGTCGTTTAGACTCGCGGCGGCGCATTACGAACGTCGCCGCCCGGCAAACCCTTGGATTGTCTTCATGATTCCAACGTCACTCCCCGTCGTCGCGAATACCGCCGCCAAGGGAATTGATTACGAGCTGTTCCTCGACTGCGTTCATTGCGGCTTATGCACGAGCGCATGCCCCACGTACCTGGAAAAGGGGGATGAAAACGACGGTCCGCGCGGCCGCATCTATTTGATGCGGGCCGTCGCCGATGGCCGTCTTCCGCTCGACGACAAGGTCGTCGGCCATCTGGAACTCTGCCTCGATTGCCGGGCGTGCGAGTCGGCGTGCCCTTCGGGGGTGCAGTACGGCAAACTGATCGAGCCGTTCCGCATCAATATGACGAAGCAGGGCGTCCAGGGGGTGAAGCTGGGTTGGCTCAAGAAATTCCTGCTCTTCCAGGTGACTCCTTATGCCAGCCGCATGCGCTGGGCTTTGAAGCCCGCTCGCCTCATGCAGTGGTCGGGATTGGATGGGTTGCTGAAGGCGATCGGCTTTTACAAGTTGCTCCCCGGCTCCGTCCGCCAGTTTCACGACATGCTGCCGCCGCTGAAAAAGCATTATGGCTCGTTGCCGGAAATGCTGCCGGCGGAGGGGCCCCGGCGGGCGCGGGTGGCCTTGTTCACGGGCTGCGCGGGGGATGCGTTCTTCCCCGAATCGACCGTCGCCACCGCGAAGGTGCTGCAAAAGAACGGCTGCGATGTCTGGATTCCTCGCAGCCAGGTTTGCTGCGGCGCGCTGCATTATCATGCCGCCCAAGAAGAGCCCGCCCTCGCTTTCGCGAAGCAAAACATCGAACTGTTTCTGTCGCAGGACATCGACGCCATCATCGTCAACGCGGCAGGTTGCGGGGCCATGCTCAAGGATTACGGCCATCTCCTGCACACCGAGCAGGCGCTCGCCTTCACGAAGAAAACGCGCGACATCAGCGAATTCTTGATGGAACTCGGCCCCATCAAACCGACGCACCCCCTAAAAATGAAGGCGACCTACCACGACGCCTGCCACCTCTGCCACGGCCAACAGATTCGCAAACAACCGCGTCAACTCCTCGAACTGATTCCTGGTCTGGAGCTCGTCCCCCTGCCCGAAAGCGAAATCTGCTGCGGCGCGGCAGGCAGTTACAATCTCACTCAACCGGAGATGGCCGAACGACTCGGTCAACGCAAGGCGGCCCATCTCCTCTCGACGGGCGCCGACGCGGTTTTTTCGTGCAATGTCGGCTGTCTTATTC
>JBAXFO010000596.1:0-3734 GCA_037139885.1 Planctomycetota bacterium | reverse complement strand
CGCAAAGTTGGCGAAAAGATCGTTATCGACCACTCCATCACGGTCACCATCACGGCCATCGATGGGAACAAGGTTCGCATCGGCATCACTGCTCCCCCCGAAATTGCAATTCACCGGGAAGAAATCCATCGCCGCATCGCCGAATTCGCGGATCAGCCGGAATTGGCGCACGTTTAATTGAGTTTCAAGGCCTCGTTGCATCGCGTGAGACTCGAACTCGAGCGGTCGCCAGTTGGCGTAGCTCTAGCTCGAGTCTCATTCGTTTTGTGACCCGCGACGAACTCTAAGACTTTGCGAAGCGAGTGCGGTAGATCGGCCGGCCTTCTGCGCGATATTTGCGTTCGAAATTGGTCATCAAATCCGGAATGTGGTCCGCGGGCCAGGGATGTTCCACGAACTGGCCCATCGTGCGGATCAGCGCCAGGCTTTCGTCGAAGTACGCTTGCACATCCGTCGCAAAATGAAAGACGCCGTCGGCTTTCAAGACGCGAAAGGTCTCCCGTGCGAAATCGGGCGTGAAGAGCTTGCGTTTCTTGTGTTTCTTCTTCCACCACGGATCGGGGAAGTAGACATGCACCGCATCGACCGTCTCCGCGGGAACGTACATCGCCATGAACCAACGTGCCTCGGTGCACGCGACCTTCACGTGCGGCAACGCCAGCTTCGCGAGCCGCGCGGCGGTCGAAATCACGTACTTGCGTTCGATCTCGATGCCGAAAAAATTGACGTCCGGAAACGCTCGCGCGGCATCGCACAAGAACAAGCCCTTCCCGAAACCGATCTCGATTTCCAGCGGCGCGGCGCGGCCGAAAAGAGCGGTCCAATCGAGCGGCTCGACAGATTTCGGAATCGCATCCGGCGGCAGATGTTTGGGATGCGGAACGTCGAGCAGATAGGGCTGAAGGGCGTCGAGAGAATGTCGCGCGGACCGAGTCACGGAGAACGCCTTTCGCACAAGCCTTGTCGCGTCGGAGAAACCGAGCTAACCGAGGAATGAATACTTCTACTCGGACTCGTAATCGCCTCTTTCCACTGATCCCCGAGTTTGGCATCTACTTCGCCGGTTCGGCGGCGCGCGTCATGGGCACGCCGATCACGTCGCCATGGAACACCATCGCCTCTTTGACGAAGCCCTGCACGTTGAAAATCGTCTGGCGGCGATGCAGCTTGACGGCTTTGCCGACGAGAATTAAGCGGTCGCCCGGATGAACGGTGCCGCGGAAGCGAACGTTCTCCAGTCCTGCGAAGCCGATGAAATCGCCGCCGGCAAGTTTGTTGGCCACGACGAAAAAACTGGAAAGCTGCGCGGCCGCCTCGCAAAGCATGACGCCCGGCATGAGCGGATAGCCGGGCATGTGGCCGCGAACCCAGAATTCATCGTGGCGGACGTCCTTGTAGCCGACGATCAATTCGCCCTTGAGATCGAGGTGGACGATGGCGTCGAGTTGTTCCATCTCGAAGCGTTGCGGCAGGACTTTATGGATGCCTTCCTTGTCGACGACGATGTTCGTGAGGTCGATTTTCGCCAGGTCGAAATGAAGTTCGGGAGGCATGGGGTGTTTTGCTCACGAGGGGCCGATCACTTCGACCAATTGGCTTAAATCGGTCAATAAGAGATCGGGCCGGGTGGAGGCGTCTTTTAGTTGTTCGGGGGTCGCCTTGAGCGATTCCTTGTCGCCCGCGAACAACGCGGTGCGCATTCCCCATTTCTTCGCCGGTGCAATATCTTCTATGATTCGCGAGCCAATATGCAAGATCGCGCCGGGTTCGATGCCAAGCTTGTTCGCGGCCGCCAACGCCTGCTTGAACAACCTTTCGGACGGTTTTTTGCCTCCCTGCTCCCAGGAAAGCAGCCGTTGCGAGCGATCGAAAAGTTCGTCGAGACTGCCGGCGTTTTCCGTCGCCAACGCCCGGGCCAACTGAGCGAGCGTGAAGCATTGGGCGTCCGCGATGAAACCCGACTTGACGCCGCACGAAACGATGTGCCGCAACGCGTCGGCCGCTCCGGGATAGAGCACGGTTCCTTGAATGCTGGCGTGAAAGAAGAGAGCGATCTTTTTCACATACTCGGGGAGCGGACCGAAGAAGCTGGCGTCGTACTGGTAATCCTTCTGCTGGAGCTTCTTGACGATGTCCTCCCAAATCTTCTCCGCCAAAATTTCGGGAAACTTTTCGCCGTGCGAGGGAGCCAGGCGAAGTTGATCGAGAGCCCGTTCGTAAAGCTGTCCCATGTATTCGGACGGTTGCCCTGGCTTGCGCGACATCGACCCCCACATCTTGAATTCCTTCACCGTCTTGTCGAACGCGACCTCCATGATCAGCTTTTGGGGGTGATGAAAAACGAGGTTCCCCGTCGCAACGGAAAGAAGCGTGCCGTAAATGTTCCAGGAAACGAGCCGAATGCCGGGCATGGGGGCGATGTGCGGCTTCGCCTTCACGGGTTGCGGTGTCGGCGGCATCGGCCAGACCAGATCTTTGGTGGTCAGGAATTCAGCGTATTGTTCGAGCGTCATCGGCATGGAAGCATTTCAACGGTGGCCGTGGGATGATAAAGCTATTGTCCGGCATCGAGAACGATTTTGCCAGCCCGGCTCGGGATCGCTATGAATGAAAGGGTAGGCAATTGCCGTTTCGTGGCGACAAGTTTGCTAACTTGTCGCCACGTTTGAGGACTTTCTCGATGGCCGAAGCTCCTAAACCTTCCGGACGCGACTTGCCGCCGGTGGCGCCGCCATCCGGGCGGTTCATCGCACAGCTTTTCCTCGTCCCGGGGTTGATCGTCTTTTTCGTCGTGCTGCTGGTGATCGGCATCAACTACATGTTTGTCGGCGGGCAGCGGCCGAACGAGTTTCTCCAGCGCATCGATAGCGACAACGCCGATATTCGCTGGCGCGGCGCCAACGATCTCGCTCAAGTTTTAGAGCGGAAAGAAAGCGTCAAGCTGCGCTCGGATGTCGGCTTCGCACTCGATCTTTGCGAACGGCTCGACAAAGCCGTCAAGGTTCTCGAAGACGATGAAGCCGCCATCGCCCTGGCGCAAAAGACGAAAGAATCGCCCAACGCGTATCGCAAGCTCGACGCGCAGCGGAACTTCGTCAACTTCCTGGCCGCGTCGCTCCGCAATTTCAACGTTCCCGCGGGAGCCCCGTCGCTTTGTGCGATCGTCGTCAAGGACGAAGGTTCCGATATCGTCAACGGAGCCACGCGCCGCCGCCTGGCTTTGTGGTCGCTCGCCAACCTCGGCGACAGCATCAAAGGCTACAAAGCCCTGAAGCCCGACGAGCAGGCGCTGATTCTCGCCCTCTTGCGCAACGAACAAACTTCGAGCAGCGAGGTCCGCCGCAAGGGCGCCAAGAACGCTCTCAAAATCTTGAACGAGTTTCCCGACGCCGACGATCCCGAACTGATCGCGATCGACCAGACCATCGATGTGGCGTCGAAGGCTGAAGATCAGTACCTTCGCGAGCTCGCCGCCTATGCGCTCAATTTTTGGGACGGTCCGCTGGCGGAATCGACGCTGCTGCGGCTCACGACCGATCAAGGTTTCGGCACGCTCGTCCGCACTCCCAAAGACTCCTGATTTCCTCGCACCGAATGAAAACCAACACCCTCGAAGCGGCTATTTCTTTCATGGCGACATCCGACGAAAACGGCTTTGTGAAGCGTGGCTTTTTCCTCCTGGGCACGATGGCGGCCCTGGTGGCGATCGTTATGGCCATCCTCTTTTATCGGCC
>JBAXFO010000595.1:0-3745 GCA_037139885.1 Planctomycetota bacterium | reverse complement strand
TCCATCGGCATTCGGAGACATTTTCGTTTCAATATCTTAACTTAGGGCCATTGCCCTCAAGGGGAGAGGGAGAAAGGCTACTGCAAGCCCGGTGATCCATCCGTGCAAGCTTCCTGCCTTCAGCACGACTTGACGAACGCGTTCGATGATGGATACTCGCCCTACCACGTTTCAACGTATTCAATCCGGGACTTGTGAGCTGCCGCCATGCCATGTCTTAACCATCCGGAGCGTCTTGATGGGCTGGTGACATGCTGGCGGTGCAGGCGCGAGTTTTGCACCGCAGGTTGCGCCGTCGAATTGCAGCAGAATTATTTTTGCGCGGACTGCAAAACGGCGCAGGTCCGCGACGTACTCGCCGGCACCGACATGACCGGTCTCGATCTCGCGGCGATGGACAAACGCCTGATCGCGTGGCTGGTCGACGGGATGGTCAAGTTCGGCATTTCATTCGTGATCGGCATCGTCGGGCAGATCGCATTTATTGGTTTCAGCAATCCGACGAGTCCGAAAATGATGCTCCAAACCGCCGGGCTCAAGCTGCTGTTCAGTACCCTCGGATACCTGCTGGGCATGGTCTACGAAGGCTACATGCTGGTCAACAACAACGGTCAGACACTGGGCAAAATGGCGGTCAAGATTCGCGTGGTCACGGCGGAAGGAAATCCGTTGGCGCGCAAGCAGGCCTGGTGGCGAGCCGCGTTGAAAATGCTGCTCTTCTTTGTCGGTTGCGAATGCTGCATCGGGATCATGTTGGACGGCATTTTTGCGTTGGGCGTGGAGCGCGCGAGCCTGCACGATCTCGGCGCTAAAACGCGCGTGGTCAACGCGGATTGAAGGATCACCCATGGCTCTCATCAACGCGGTGGCAGCGAAGAAAAAACCGGTGAAGGTCCGTAAACTTCACAAGCCCTATCCGAAGCCCTGCTGCCCCAATTGCGGCGTGATCTTCAAGCCCGGGCAGTTGCGCACAGGCGAGAACCGCTGCGCCGCCTGCAACGGTACGTTTCAAGCCGCGATCTTTCAGCCGCCGCCCGAAACGATGGCCGTCCGAACACTGAACGGAGCCGGAGCCGCCGCCGTTTCGGTAAGCATCACACTCGAATCCGGCGAATCCGCAGCTGTCGCCTCAGCAGCAGATTCGCCGTGCGCGCGCCACGAATTGAACGCTGCGGAAGGCATTTGCGACCGCTGCGGTACCTTCATCTGCTCGCTATGCCGGATTGAGATGGGCGGAAAAGGCTATTGCCCGACGTGTCTGGAACGCGTGTTGCAATCGGGTTCGGACGACTTCGGCCCCGAACGCGCACCTTTCCATCTCGGCGTCGCTGCAGCGTACGCCACGGTCGGTTTTGTGGGCCCGTTCCTGGGATTAATTTTTGGACCGATGGCCATCGCGCGCTCGATCGAAGGCATCAAAGACATCCGAGCGCGACGCGATGAGCATGCCAGTATGACGGGTTTCGTCGTCGTCATTCTTGTCGCGATTGTAGAGACGTTGGGCTATGCAGGGCTGGCGATTTGGCTTGGGATGACGGCATTTAAGAAACTTTAAGCGGGCTGACATGCGGACTCGACACCATCAGGTGACACTATGAAAACGTTCCTGGGCAAAGGCGGACAGATCGGCAGCATGCGCGTCTTTCTGACCGACGATTGTTTTGAAATCGAAGAAGAATCGTACGTCGATCTCGTGCGCCGACGCATCTTCTTCGACGACATTCTAATGGTCACACACAGCCGCCGCGTGGGCTGGTATCGTCTTGCTATGCCAGCAATCATGTGCGGCGTGCTCGCGCTGGTCTCGCTGGGATTCGTTGTTGACTCCGTGATGTTCGGAGCCATCCTGTTTGGAATTGGAGCGCTGGCGTTCGGCACGGTGTTCCTGAAACGTCTCATGTCGCACGTCGATGTCATCACCGTTTTCGGACGGCGCAAACGCTGCGAAATCGCCTACGCATCGAAGCCGGAGCAAGTGAAAGAACACTACGAGCTGATCGTCAACGCGATCCAAAAAAAGGTCGCAGAAACAACCGCGCGCATTGAACGCGAACGCCCGCCGGTTCCCGTTCCTGATCTGGGTCCGCTGCCTGAAATTCCCGCAACCACTGAAGTCGTACCCACGCTAGACCCCGTTCAAACGACTGTCGCCGAACCCGTCGTGGACGTCATACCAGAAACGCCTCCCGCGCCGGACGCCGCCCACGCGCCCGTCGTTTCTGACGCCGTCGATATTCCTCCGTTCATGCCAGACTCCATTACACGCAGCAAAACAGAAACTCTCCCGTCAACATCAGCACCCGATCTTGTGTCGGACATGTAGACCGTATTTCTCTGAAAGGATCGTAGCCCTTGAACAATCTAAAGTATGTCGTCGCGCTGCTCGCAATCGTCATGACGAGCGCGGCGGTTTTTGCCGTTGAAACCCCACCTGATTTAACCAAAGGCGACACCAAAGGCGTAAGCCACACCAGCACCTACAATCTCGGCTCGACCGGCCTGCGCGGCTGGATTTACACCAAGCCCGCGAATTATCTAGACAGTCTGCAAGGCCGAACGACGCTGGCCAGTCGCCAGATTCTAGTCACGCATATCGGCAAGAATTCCCCCGCTGATGGCGTGATGAAAGTGGACGACGTGATCCTCGGCGTCGACGGCAAAGCGTTCAGCGACGATGCGCGAAAAAGTATCGCCCGGGCGATTCAACACGCCGAATCCGATGCAGGCAAGGGCGTCCTCAAACTGACACGCTGGCGCGCCGGAAAGACCGACGACGTCGAACTCAAGTTGCGCGTCCTGGGCACCTACAGCGACACAGCGCCGTACAATTGCCCCAAGTCCAAACGCATTTTCGACGACGCGTGCACTGCCCTCGCAAAAGAGCCGCTGAACGAAGGCTGGGCTGGCGCCATCAACGGCCTCGCACTGCTGTCGACCGGCAATCCAGACTACCTGCCGCGCGTCCGCGACCTCGCCCACAAGATGGCTCCGCAGACGTTGAAACTCGAATTGAAAGACGGCATGGTCGTCTGGGATTGGGGCTACCGCAACCTCTTCCTCTGCGAATATTATTTACAGACCGGCGATAAAGACGTCCTCCACGCGATCCGCGAATACACCGTCACGCTCTCCAAAGGCCAGAGCCTATACGGCACGTTCGGCCACGGCATTTCGAAGCTCACACCCGAGGGCAACCTCCACGGCTCCATCCCGCCATACGGCCCCGTGAACATGGCCGGACTGGCCGGAAATCTCGGAATCATCATGGGCCGAAAATGTGGCGTCGATGATCCCGAAATCGGCCCGGCGATTGACCGCGCCTCGAAGTTCTTCGGCTACTACGTCGACAAAGGCGCGATCCCTTACGGCGAACATGAGCCGTGGCCCTACCACGAAAACAACGGCAAGAACTCGATGTCCGCCGTGATGTACGCCGTGCAAAGCGACCGCATCAAGGAAGCGCAGTTCTTCGCCAAAATGGCCGTCGCCGGTTACGAAAGCCGCGAGTGCGGTCACACTGGCCAAGGCTTCAGCTACTTATGGAGCGCCATCGGAGCGAACGTCGGCGGGCCGGATGCCGCAGCAGCATTCTTCAAAGAAGCCTCGTGGCACCTCGACCTCGTGCGCCGCAGCGATGGCTCTTTCACCTATGACGGCGGCGAACAATACGGCCCCGGCAAAACCGACGACGACACCTACTTCGGCAAGAGCAGCTACAGCGGCCTCAGCCCCAACGCGACCTACG
>JBAXFO010000594.1:0-3750 GCA_037139885.1 Planctomycetota bacterium | reverse complement strand
AGTATTATCTGCTGGCTGTGAAGCGATTGCGGGATAATCCGTAAACCGTCGCTGGTTCGGATTTCGTTGTTCGCGGCTTTCCGCAGGAAAGCGTTGCCAGTGTCTCTCGCGATCGCGCCGGGCCCCAGCCAGCGCTCTCCTGCGGAGAGCCGCGAACGCGAAGTCGTTCGTCGCATCCCCGCATGGCATATTCTCAACGCCAAATACAATAACCTCCGTGACGCCTCAAAGCCGCCCGGAGCCCCCCATGCGTTCCCTCACCAAAAGCGAAGCCGCCTTCGAACGAGCCTGCCGCCTGATCCCCGGCGGCGTCAATAGCCCCGCGCGCGCCTTCGGCGGCGTCGGCGGCAAACCCCTCTTCATCGCCCGCGGCGAAGGCCCCTACCTCTTCGACATCGACGGCAATCGCTACCTCGATTACATCGGCTCCTGGGGCCCGCTCATCCTCGGCCACAGCCATCCAGCCGTCGTGCAAGCGGTGACCGACGCCATGTCGCGCGGCGCCACCTTCGGCGCTCCCACGGAAGCCGAATCCGACCTTGCCGAGCTGATCACGCAACTCATGCCGTCGATGGAAATGGTTCGCATGGTCAGCTCCGGCACCGAAGCGGCCATGAGCGTCATCCGCCTGGCCCGCGGCGCCACGGGGCGCGATGTCATCGTCAAATTCGCCGGCTGTTATCACGGCCATGTCGATAGTTTGCTCGTGGCCGCGGGGTCGAGCGCCACGACGCTCGGCGTCCCCAGCAGCCCGGGCGTGCCGAAGGGCTGCACCGCCGACACGCTCGTGCTCAAGTACAACGATGTGGCCGCGCTGCGGGAGGCCTTTGCCGCGCGGGGCAGCGAGATCGCAGGCGTGATCCTCGAACCGGTCGTCGGCAACATGGGCCTGGTCATCCCCAGCCCCGAGTTCCTGAATCAGCTCCGCCATCTCACGCATCAGCATGGCTCGCTGCTTATCTACGATGAAGTGATGACCGGCTTTCGCCTGGCGCTCGGCGGCGTGCAGGAGCTCTACCGCCAAAAACCCGACCTCACGATCCTCGGCAAAATCGTCGGCGGCGGCCTTCCCGTGGGAGCATATGGCGGGCGCCGCGATATCATGCAGAAAGTGATGCCGGCCGGCCCCGTCTTTCAAGCAGGCACGCTTTCGGGCAACCCCCTCGCCATGGCCGCCGGCTTGGCGACGCTCCGCGAACTGCGCGACCGCCCGCCGTACGCCCATCTCGAAGCCCTCGGCCGCCGCCTCGAAACCGAACTGCCCAAGCTCTGCCAGGCGAAGAACATTCCGCATCATTTCGCCCGCGTCGGCAGCATGTGGACCTTGTTCTTCAACAACACCCGCGTCACCGACTACGACACCGCCAAATTGAGCGACACCGCCCGCTTCGCCCGCTTCTTCTGGGCCATGATGCATCGGGGATTTTACCTGCCGTGCAGCCAGTATGAAGCCGCGTTCATTTCGGCGGTGATGACGAACGAGCATATCGACCAAACCTTGGCCGCGGCCGAAGAGGCGTTCCGTGGGGCAGGTTTTTAACCTGCCAACATTTGCTCCCTGATTTATCCTTAATCGGCTTACGTGGAGCTGAATCGAAGAAACGGATCGCGTCGAGGGTTCGCGAATGTATCCATCGAGCGTATCATGGTGATTGAAAGAGTTACGTCCGGAAGGTTAGTAGTCTTCAAGAACGAGGTAGACCATGGAACTGGAAGGCGTAGTCCAGAATGGGGTCATCGTGCCGGATGATGCACAAGCGCTTGCGGAAGGAACACGCGTGCGCATCGAACCGGTGAAGGCCGAAAAACAGCCAACGTTTGGCCAGATGTTCGGAGACCTGTTGATCGATTGTCCCGATCTGCCGACCGACCTGGCTGCCCAGCACGACCACTATCGCTTGGGGAAGCCGAAGCGATGACCGTTTTCATGGATACCTACGGTTTGATCGCCTGGATCAACACGAGGGACGAAGGGCACCAGCGTGTGAAAGCCTACCTCGAATCCTACTCTGGCAGCATCGTGACAACGGAATGGATCTTGCTGGAATTCGCGGATGCTTTCTCTCTGTCGAGCGCCAAAAAATTTGCCATCGAGGCGATCCGGCGCATTCATCGGCAGCCGATGTTTCAGGTTGTCGGGTTTGAGCCATCTGTTTACCAGGCTGGCTTCGACCTTTACCAGGCAAGAGCCGACAAGGACTGGTCCCTAACGGACTGCACCTCCTTTGCGGTGATGTCGCAACGTGGGTTGTCCGAAGCGTTGACCGCAGACCATCATTTCGAGCAGGCGGGTTTTCGAGCCGTATTCAAATAGCAGGGCGACAACCTCGAAGCCCCTTTGCTCCGGAGGATGAAGACCATCGCGGCATATCGTCCAAATTCTTCGAGGCGAAAATCCTCCCCGGCGGCTAGAATCTGAACCCCGACATCCGTACACTACCGACATTCGTCCCGTTCCCGAAGGAGTTCGCCTCATGCCGTCCCCATTCGATTGGCTCACGGAAAACGACCAGCATCTCGTCGATCAACTCGCGAAGCTTGTCGCCATCCCAAGCATCAGCACCGACGGCGAACATCGTGCTGAGCTTGACCGCTCTGCCGAACTCACCTGCGAATTCATGCGGGAAGCGGGGCTCAACAACGTCGAGATCCTGCGTGTCGGCGATTCGTACCCGTATGCGTACGGCGAATGGCTCGGCGCTCCGGGCAAACCGACGGTCTTTCTCTACGCCCATCATGATGTGCAACCGGTCAACTTCGTCGAAGATTGGCTGTCTCCTCCGTGGGAACTGACCGAACGCGAAGGCCGGCTTTATGGCCGCGGCGCCGCCGACGATAAGGCCGCCATCGTCGTGCAACTCGGGGCGATCGCCGCCTATCTCAAGACGACCGGTTCGTTGCCGTGCAATGTGAAGGTGCTTGTCGAAGGCGAAGAGGAAGTCGGCTCCAGCAACCTGACCGGCTTCTTCGAGCAGCATAAAGACAAGCTGATGTCCGATGTCATCGTCGTCTGCGATACCGAGAACATCGAAACCGATCTCCCCAGCATCACCTATTCCTTGCGCGGCATCGTCAGCCTGCATGTCGAGGTGCAAAGCGCGACCAAGCCCAACCACAGCGGCATGGTCGGCGGCATGCTCGCGGACGCCGCCATCGCTCTCAACGTCATTCTCGCCCGGCTCTATTGGGGCGACGGCAAGATCCGCGTCCCCGGCCTGTACGATAGCGTCCGCAAGCTGACCACCAAGGAAAAACGCACGCTGCGCCGGCTGCCCGGCGACAGCGCCATGTGGCGCGACGTCACCGGCGTGCTTCCCGACGTCAAGCTCGCCATGAAGGACAAAGAAAACGCTTACGAGAAAACCTGGCGTGAACCCGCGGTGACCGTCATCGCCCAGGAAGCCAGCAACATCAAGGGGGCGTCGAACCAGGTCTTGCCGAAGGCGGCGGCCATCGTGAGTTGCCGTATCGTGCCCGATCAGGATCCCGACGAAGTCTACCGCCAGCTCGAAAAGACGCTGACCGAAAACCCGCCCTGGAACGTGAAGGTGACCTGCAAGCCCGGCGGCGCGGTGAAATGGTGGATGACCGACCCCACCGGCCCCGCTTTCGAAGCCGCCATGAAATCGCTCGAAAAAGGCTACGGGGTCAAACCGGTCAGCATCGGCTGCGGCGGCTCCATCGGCTTCGTCGGCCCCCTCGCCGAACTCTTCGGCGGCGCCCCCGCCCTCCTCCTGGGCATCGAAGACT
>JBAXFO010000593.1:0-3754 GCA_037139885.1 Planctomycetota bacterium | reverse complement strand
CGCCGGAACGGCTCTGGAACAACTGGCTTCTCTTTGGCTGGGTGATGTTTCTGCTCACGAGCGAATGGTTGCTCCGCAAGCGGAAGCATTTGTTATGATGCGGTGGGGTCGCTGGGCCCCACGCGATCTCTCTTGTCGGAGACACTCGATGAACCCGCTCCTCGATCGTCTCGCTGTGGTGCGCCGGCGTTATCGGCTCGTGACCGTGCTCAGCGGGGTTTGCGCCGTGGCCGCGCTCATGATCGGCGTCGCCACGCTCTTTGGCCTCTTCGATTACGCCAATTACTCCCCACGCTTGCTGCGCGCCAGCGTCCTTGTCGGCATGCTCGCCTGTGCAGGCGTCCTTGTCTACAAACTGCTGATCGACCCGCTCGCCCGGCGGAGCGATAATCTGTCGCTCGCCTTGCGCATCGAAGTCCTCCATCCGGAACTCAACGACGCCCTGGCCAGCACGATCCAGTTTCTCGAACAGCCGAATTCGACCGTCAACGGCGATCCCGCCATGCGCGCCCGGGCCATCGAGAAGGCGACCAAACAGGCGGCGTCGTTCGATTTCTTCAAGATCCTCGATTATCGCTTCTTCGCCCTGGCGGCGCTCGCGCTGGTGGTCACCGCCGCGGCGGCGGCCCATTTCCTGCATTATGAACCCGAACTCAGCCAAACCGCCCTACTCCGCCTCGTCGATCCGTTCGGCCATCATCCGTGGACGCGGGTGAACGTGCCCGATCCCGCCCATCGCATCGCCGTCGGCCAGCCGTTTCGTTTGAAGGCGGTTTTCGCGGGCGTCGTGCCGCCCAACGCCAAGATCGAGATTCAAGAAAAGGACCGCTTCACCAAGAAATTCAAAAGCCGGCCCGACACCGTGACGCCGATCAAGTTCGATATGGGCAAACGCTCCGGCTCGGTCGTCGTCCCCCTCGACGTCACGCAGCGGCCTCTCGAATTCCGCTATCGCATTCTCGCCGGCGACGGCGCGTTCCCGTCCCGCGCCCAATGGCAGACGCTCGAAGTGCTCGAGCCGCCGACGTTCGCGGAGCTCAACGGCTTACCGTCTCCGCAACTTACCCTCCATTATCCTTCCTACACTGATCTCCCGTCGCCCGCGAAGCTTTCGCCGGGAACGCGGCACATCGGCGAGATGATTCAAGGGACCGTCGTCGAATTCCAAGCCGCCGTCGATCGGCCTCTCAAGTCGGCGACCATCGAAATCAAGCCGCTCGAAACGACGTTGCGGCCCGCGTCGTTGATGGCGTTCATCGGCAACCCGGCGTTGCTGCCGCAGATGGGGCCGCTCGCGTTTCAAAATGCGTTCTCGTGGTTTCACCCGATCGCACTCGATGGCGACCGCATGAAGCTTTCGGCCCGGTTTCGGCCCTGGGTTGTGGGTTCGTACGCCGTTCATCTCGTCGACGACAACGACCTGATGCGCACCTACGACGCCGAGATGCGTCTGGGGATCGATCCCGTTCCCGTGGTGCGTTTGCTGCGGCCGTCGGTGAGTCAAAGTTACCTGCCGACGGCCGAGATTCCGGTGAAGGCGCTCGCCGAAGACGACATCTTCGCCGTGCGCAGCGTCTTCCTGGAATACCGCAAAAAGAACGCGCAGGGCGATTGGCTGGATGCCGCGCCGACGCGCATCGACCTGCACGACCCGAATTTGAACGGCGCGAAAGCCGCGCCCGGCAAACCGAAGCGGCTTGAAGTCGGCATGCTGTGGAAGCTGACGAAGAAGTTTCAGCCGGGGGACATCATCAGTCTGCAAGCGGGGTCCGACGACTACTGCGATCTCTTCACGCCGCGGCGTCCCGGCCTCAGCCATGAGATCGAAATCCGCATCGTCAGCCCGGACAACCTGGCGCGCGAGCTGGACCAAAATCTCGCCCAGGTTCAACAGGAGTTGGCCGCCCTCAAGAAGCTCGACGACGAAGCGCAAAAGCTGCTCGACGACATTCCCAAGGATAAGCAAGACCCCCGAGCCCTCGATCAGGCGATCGAGGCGGCGCAGAAGGTGAAGCAAGTGCAAGAGCGCATCGGCGCCCGCCCCGATGAAGGCCTGCGCGACAAGCTCGAAAAAATGCAGCAGACGATCAAGGACAACAAGCTGCCGAACTCGGAAGTGCAAGACCAGGCCAAGGCCCTGGCGCAGGAGCTCGAACGACTCATCCAGGAAGATTTCCCGAAACTCGAACAGAACCTGAACGATCTGCGCAAAGATCTCGCCGGCGCCTCCAAGGCAAAGACCGACGACAAGAAAAGCCCGCTCGAGAAATCGAAAGAGACGAACCAAGAGGTTCAGAAGACGCTGGCCGACCTTAGCAAATCGCTCGATCGTTGGTCCGATCTGGCCCAGCTCAAGGGGCAGACCCGCGAGTTGCTCGAAAAACAGCGGGCCCTGAACGAGGAGGTGGGGCAACTCAAAGACATGAGTCCCGTCAAGGCCCGCGAGGAACGCAATCGCATCGCCAATCAACAGAACAAGGTCGAGCAAGATTCGAAGGATCTGGTCGAGCGCATCAACAAGGTGAAACGGCAGCAGGACGAAGTCGTTCGCAAGGAAGAGGGAAATATCGAAGAGGGCGACAAGGACGCGCAGCAGCGCGCCGACGAGGCCAAGGATGCGTCGAAGCGCCTCGACAAGGCTCGCGGCGCCGCCAAGCAAGATCGACTGAATGAAGAAATGAACAAGGCGGCCGAGGAACTGCGAAACGATCAACCCAACGCCGCCCAGCAAAAACAGGAACAAGCCGCCCGCACGCTCGAGAAAATGGTCAAGGCCCTCGACGGCGAAAAGGACGACGACATCGATCGTTTACGGAAAAAACAAAAGCAGGCGAACGCCGCGCAGGACAAACTCGAGAAGTTGAAAAACAAGGTGGAACAGGCTCAAAAGAATCCCAAGGCGGGCGGCGACAAAGACGAACGGCAGAAACAAGCCGACGAGCTGCGCGGCGCCGCCGAAGAGTTGCGCGAGCAAGCCCGGCAACTGCAACGCCTCCAAGAACGCAAGGCCGCCCGCGAGCTTCAGCGGGCCGCAGACAATCTCGACGCCGCGGCCAAGAAAATGGAGGCCGGCGAAGCGGGCGAGGCGGAGAATTTGGAAATGGAAGCCCAGGAGCACATTGAAAAGGCCCAGAAGGATCTCGAACATTTGCAGCAAGAGTTGGCCCGCGAGCAACTCGCTCAGATCGGCGATCGCCTGAAAGCGCTCAAGGAACGCCAGGACGCCACCATCGAGCAGACGAAGGAATTGCAAACGAAGGTCGAGGCGCGCAAACAATGGACGCGCGGCTTGATCGAAACGCTTGAGAACCAACGGCAATCGCAAGTCGGTCTCGCCAAGGAAACTCAAGGATTGGAAGAAAAATTGAAAGGGGCGCTCGTTTTCGAGCATATCCTGAAGAAGGCGGGCAAAGCGATGGAGCAAGCGGGCCAGACCATGGCCGAGCGGAAGGCGGCCGGCAAAGATTGGCTCCTCAACAAGTTCGACGCCGCCGCCGTGGTCGAGGAAAAGAAGCGACACGACGACACCGTTCGCCTGCAAAAATTGGCGGCCGATCGTCTCGACCGCCTTCTCGATGCGATCAAGGACGCCCCGCCGCCCGTCGCCAAGGAGAAGAAAGAACGGCCCAAGGGCGATCCCAAGGGAGATCCCGAAGGCAAAGAACCGGAACAACAAGGCGGCATGCGCGCCCAGGATGGCATCCCGCCCACGGCCCAACTGAAAGCGTTGAAAGCCGAGCAGGTCGAGGTGTAT